>USNC01000095.1 GCA_900555915.1 uncultured Porphyromonadaceae bacterium
CGAGATCGCTCAGTGTCTCGTGGGCTCGGAGATGTGTATAAGAGACAGCGTCGAGCACGCGGAGTTTGTCAAGGAGAGGATCCACCTGCTGGTCTTCCACCACCGTGATTATGGCGTTGGCGAGCGACGGCCACGCATGGCTCCCATAGTGAGGTTCGCCGGTCTTGCTGCCGCGCCCCTGCACATTCTCGAAGAATGTATAGCCCCGGCAGTTGCTCCGTGTCAGTATGTCCACGATCTTCTCATAGTGAGCCTGATCGAATGCTATGAATATCGATTTCATTTTGCTAACTGTTTTTTGATATTACGACGTTGATTCAGCACGCCTCGGCCTGCAAACGAGCAGTAGAGCACCGGGACAAAGAGCAGCGTCAGAATAGTCGAGAATGTCAGACCGCCGATCACGGCCACACCCATCGGCTGCCACATCTCGGCTCCCTGTCCTGAACCGACGGCCATCGGCACCATACCGAGCACGGTCGTGGCGGTGGTCATGATCACAGGACGCAGACGGCTCCGGCCCGCGTCGATCACTGCCTTGCGTATCGACAGACCTCGCTCGCGGTTGAGGATGATGTAGTCGATAAGCACGATACCGTTCTTCACCACGATACCGATAAGCATGATCGCACCGATCATCGACATCACGTTCAGTGTGTGTCCCGTGATCCAGAGGATAAGGAAGATACCCGAGAAGGCGAAGAGCAGCGACGTCATGATGATGCCCGGATAGGTAAGGCTCTCAAACTGGGCGGCCATAACGATATAGACAAGCAGGATTATGAGGACACCGAGTGTGAGAAGGTCGGTGAAGGAGTCTTGCTGGTCCTCGAAACTGCCCGCGAGTTCCACATTGATGCCGGCTGGAAGATGCATCTGGTTGATCTCCGCCTGGGCCTGCTCCACCACCTGGCTCATCGGCACGCCGTCTACCACGGTCGATACCGTGATGATACGTTCGCGGTCCTTGCGCTCGATCGTCGGGGGCGAGAAGCGCTGCACCACCTTGCCGAGCTCACGCAGACGCACCTGGCCACCCGTCGGTGTGGTTATCGAGATGTTCTCGATGTCTTCGAGCGTCGTGCGGTGCTCTTTGTCAAACATCACCTTGATGTCGTATTCCTCACCGTCCTCGCGATACTGCGAGGCTGTCGCGCCGTTGATTCGGTTGCGCACCATAGTGGCCACCGTGGCGAGGTTCAGACCATACAACCCCAGTTTCTCGCGGTCGAAGTCCACCTGATATTCCGGCTGGTAGTCGCCGCGCGATATCATGATGTCGGCGGTGCCTTCTATGCCTGCGAGCATCTGCTTGAACATTCGGGCCACTGAGTCCGTAGCCTCGAAATCATAACCGAATATCTCAAAATCCACAGTCGACTGTCCGCCCATTCCGGCACCGCGGCCACCGCCAACGTTCACCTGCGCCTTGACAAATTCAGGGAAATAATCCTTGAGGTCCTGACGCATTCCTTCGGCCACTTCCTTGATGCCGCGCTCGCGGTCCACCTTGTCGTAGAGACTTATGTTCATCGACACGATATGCGCGCCGTTGTCGCTCAGCGATGCGAATGTATTGTCGGAGGAAGCCGGACCTACAGTGAACGACGACACCTTTATCTCAGGATACTTCGCACGCCAGAGAGAGTCGAGGCGGGAAGTGGCGTCGTAGGCACGCTCCATCCGACTCCCTATCGGGAGTTCGAGGTTTACGCCGATTCGTCCGTTGTCCTGCGTAGGCATGAACTCCGTGCCGACAAACCGCAAAAGAAACAGAGAAAGCACGAAAATACCCATACACACGAGCACCGTAACCGTGCGGTGACCCACCACCTTGTGCAGCAGATTGGCATATCCGTTGTCGAGGCGGTCGAGCGCACGCTGTATCGGAGTGTAGAACTTGATGTAGAGTTTGCCATGCTTGTTGTTCAGACGCAGCCACTGCGAGCAGAGCATCGGGGTCAGCGAAAGCGCGCAGGTGGTCGAGATCACCATCATGATGCAGACCATCCAGCCGAGCTGGCGGAAGAGAACGCCGGTCATGCCGGTGACAAGGGTCAGAGGGAAGAACACGGCGATCAGGGTAAGCGTCGACGCGATTACGGAGATCGCCACCTCATTGGTGCCGTGCACCGCTGCCTGCTTCGGATCCGAACCGCGCTCTATATGCGTCGTCACGTTCTCAAGCACCACAATCGCGTCGTCGACCACCATACCGATCGAGATGGAGAGCGACGAGAGTGAGACGATGTTGAGCGTGTTGCCCGTGGCGTAGAGATAGATGAACGACGCGATGAGCGACACCGGAATCGTGATCACGATGATCATCGTGGCGCGCCAGCGGCCGAGGAAGAAGAAGACCACGATCATCACGAATATAAGCGCATAGAACACTGTCTCCTCAAGCGAGGCGATTGTGTTGCGGATATTGTCGGATGTATCCACTATCACTCCGAGTTTCACGTCGGAGGGGAGATTCTTCTGTAGGCGCGGCAGCATCTTCATCACCGCTTCCGAAATCTGCACCGAGTTGGCGCCGCTCTGCTTCTGGATCACGATGATGGCGCCTTCCTTGCCTCCTATGTAGGAATGCTGCGTGCGCTCCTCCATAGAGTCGTCTACTGTGGCCACATCTTTCAGATAGATGATAGAGCCGTTGTAGACCCCCACAGGCACATTGAGCATCTGCGAGGCCTCGTCAAACTCGCCTTCCACACGCACCGAGAATGTATTGCTGCCGATATCGAAGGCTCCGCCCGGTATATTGCGGTTTTCTGCCGCGATCACACTCGATATGCCCTCCACCGAGAGGTGGTAGGCCTCAAGCTTCTGCGGATCGCAATAGATATGTATCTCTCGCTTCGGTGCGCCGGAGATCGACACGGTGCCTACTCCATCGATACGGGCCAGTGGGTTGGCCACGCCGTCGTCGAGGATCTTGTAGAGTCCGGCCATACTCTCCTTGGCCTCCACCGAAAGAAGACAGATTGGAATCATGTCGGTGGAGAACTTGAAGATGATCGGATTCTGACAGTCGTCGGGAAGCGACGACTCTACCATGTCGAGTTTGTCGCGGACATCGTTGGTCAGGTTGTCTATGTCATAGCCGTATTCGAACTCAAGAGTGATCACCGAGGTGTTCTCGCGGCTGTCGGAGGTGACATGCTTGAGATGCTCCACCGAGTTCAACGTGTTCTCGAGAGGTTTGGTGACATTCTGCTCTATATCTTCCGAACTTGCGCCGGGATACATCGTGATCACCATGATTGTATTCGTATCGATGTCCGGATAGAGATCGATAGGAAGTTTTGCGAGCGAGAACAGACCGAGGATCACCACTGTCACGAAACAGAGAGTGGTCATGATCGGACGCCTCACCGCTGATCCATAAAGGCTCATATATTAAATCTATTTATTTGTATTCATTCAAGTTAAAGCGTCTCAAACTCTAATTGGCAATCTGAAGATCAAGTCATCCGGTTGCAAAATTAAGCCCAAAACCTAAAGCCTAAAGCCTAAAGCCTAAAACCTAAAGCCTAAAAAAAGTTGAGCGACGCGAAACTACTTTATCACTTTCACCTTCCTGCCGTCGACAAGTCCGTTCTGACCTTCCACCACTACAGTGGCATCCGCGGGAACACCGCTGATCAGCTCGTAGGTGGTGCCGATGCGCTGGCCGAGTTCCACCTTGTTGTACGACACGGTGCCGTCGGCCTTGAGCACGTAGACATAATGGTCGCCGCTGCCCTGCTGCTTCACCACTGCCTTGTCGGGCACCACTACGTGGCGGGCGTTGCCAAGGGCGATTGTGGCACGGCCGAACATGCCTGGAAGCACGCGTCCGTCAGAGTTGGCAAGTGTGATCTCCACCCCTACGGTGCGGCTTGCCGCGTCTACTGTAGGCATTACAAGCGATACGGTGCCCTTAAACACTTCATCGCCGTAGGTGCTGAATGTAAGGTCGACCGGCATTCCTTTGCTGATGCTGGCCAGCTGGCTTTCGTTGACGTTGATCACCACCTTGACAGGGTTGATACGCGCCACTGTGAGAATCGGCTGAGCCCCGGTCATGTCGCCCGGATCATAATAGCGCTTTGTCACCACGCCGTCGATCGGGGAGACGAGCACCGTGTTCTCACGCGCGTTGGCAAGCGTGCGCTCTGCCTGCGCAAGGGCGTTTTTCGCATTTACGAGCTGAACCTCCATCTGGTCGACGCTCTGCTGCGTTCCGCCGACGATCTTCAGAAGTTCTACAGCGCGGTTATAGTTGAGCTGGGCGTTGTTGAGAGCGGCCTTGGCGTTATTCACCGAAAGTTCATATTGGGTGGTGTTGACATCGTCGAGCACCACGAGCTTCTGCCCCTTGCCTACCCTCACGCCTTCGTCGACGTAAATTGCCTTGATTCGGTTGGGTATCTGCGATGATATGTTGTTGAGCACCTCCGGCTCTACGGAAGCAGTGTATTGAGCGAGCTGATCCACGTCTTCCTCACTCACCGTCATGGTCTTGACCACGGGGATATCTTCTTTCTCTGCATCAGCGGCGCCCTTGTCTTTACCGCTGCACGATGCCAGGGCGACAGAGAGCGCCAGGGCGGGGACGATATATTTTCTTGTTTTCATGATTTGATGATTACTTGTTTACGTAGTCTTTTCCCAGAAGCATGTCGAGATCGCTTGTCGACACGAGATAGTTGTAGATTGCCTGAAGATAGGAAAGTTGCGCGCTTGTGTCGGCAAGTTCGCTGTCGCGCAGTTCAAGATAGGAGGCGGCTCCGATCTGGAAACTCTTCTGCATGATCTCGTGTGCCTTCTTCGCCTGCACCACCCCTTCTTTCGACGAGTCGATCTGGCGCACCTGGCGGTTGATATTGTCGAGCGCGAGGTCCACCTGCATGTTGAGGCTGTTGACAAGGTTTTCCTTCTGCAGCTCAAGTTCCTTCGCCTGCACCTGGGCCTGCTTCATCTGGTTCCATTTGGTGCCTCCCGAGAAAATTGGCACCGAGACATTCACGCCCAGTGATGAGTAGGGCGAGAAGTCCACGTCCTTGAACATCGGGCCATTGCTGAGCGACAGCCAGTTGACATTGAAACTTGCCGCAAGTGTCGGCAACCAGGCGAATTTCTTCAGTGTAACGTTCTGGTTGGCCATCTTCTGCTGAAGTTCAAGCTGGCGAAGCGATGAGTTGTCGGCAAGAGTCTTAGTTTCAAGCAGATACCCATACATGTCTTTCTGCATGTCTTCCATCCTGGTGCTCGGTATGAGATTGAGGGCGTCGTCGATTCCCATCAGCACATTGAGCTGAAGCTGACACTGCTTCACCGAGATGTCGGCGTCGAGCAGCGAAGGCTCCACATTTTTCACCTGCACCTCGGAGCGGAGCACGTCATATTCCGAAGCCGTGCCCTGCTCATACATCTTTCTGAACACCTCGGCATTGTATTTCGCGATGTCATAGTTCTGCTGTATCACCTCTCTCGATGAGATGGCGAGCATCAGCGCATAATATGCCTTGTTCACCTGATTCACCAGTTCAAGACGGCTCGAACGCGCCGCCTCCAGATTCTGTGCGATCTGAGTGTCGGAAATGGAAATTGATTTCCACAACTGGGGCGCTATTATGGGCAACGAGAGATTGAACCCCGTATTCCACGTATTGTCTGATCCCATTTTAAGTTTCTGGCTCTCCCCTCCCATGTTCATTCGGATGGTCTGGAGCTCGATGCTGCGCTGATAGGAAAGGGAGAAACCTATCTGCGGAAGAAGGTTGCCTATGGCCTCCCTCTTGGCGTAATTAACCCTCTTGACCTCCATATCGGCGATACGTATGGTCGGGCTCTGGCTTAAAGCGATATCAAGACATTCCTCTCGGCTTATCACCACGGAATCCGGATTGGCGTCCATCACCCCGGAGGTGATACGCGCGGCTCCTTCAGTCTGTGAAAATGCGGGAAAACCGACGGAAAGCAACATGGCTGTAGCCAACAGCAATAGATCTGTCTCTTATACACATCTGACGCTGCCGACGATCTTACGCGTGTAGA
>USNC01000096.1 GCA_900555915.1 uncultured Porphyromonadaceae bacterium
ATAAGAGACAGTTCATCCACAACCAGATAGGTGAGAAAGTGACGGAAGGGCAGAAGATAGCGGTGGTCTCCGATCTCGACCATTTCCGCGTGGATGCAGAGATTTCCGACAGCTACGCAAGCCGCGTGGCCGTGGGAGGAAAAGCGACGGTAAAGCTTGGCAAGGAACGCCTGAACGGAGTAATCTCAAACGTGACTCCACAGTCAAGCAACGGTGTGATCAAATTTACTGTCAGACTTGAAGACGACGCCCACCCGCGCCTGCGCTCCGGCCTGAAGACCGATGTCTACGTGAGCTGCGAGGTGGTGGACGATGCTGTGCGCATATCCAACGGCTCCTACTACACAGGACCGGGCACCTACAGTCTTTTCGTCATGACAGCCGACGGGAAAACACTTGAAAAAAGAGAAGTCAGACTCGGAGATTCCAATTATGAATATGTGGAAGTGGAATCCGGCATACGCCCCGGCGACCGCGTTGTCACCTCCGACATGTCGCGATTCAAAACATCCACCACACTCAAAGTGAAATAACAATGAAACTGATCAGAACAACTTTCCGCAACGCGCTGCGCACACCCGGTTTCTCGCTCCTCTACATAGGAGGAGTAGCCTTCACTATAGCCTTCACACTCGTCTACGGCTTTATCCTCTACGGGCAGCTCGGACCCGTATATCCGGAATATGACCGAGGCTCGACTTATTATTTACGGCAGACAGTCTACAGCCGGCCCAATATGATGATGCAGAGCAACATCGGGCAACCATTCATCGACGAATTTCTTCGCGGTGAAGTAAAATCGGTGGAAGACATCACCTCAAAAGTAGCATTCAGCTTCGATTACCCCATGGTGCAGACCGGAGGGAAGGGGCCCGAGTTTCACGTGGAAGTGAGAAACACCGACTCCAATTTCGGCAAATTCTACAAATATGAGTTTCTCGCAGGCCGATACTTCAGCCAGCAGGAAATGGACGCGAAAGAACGTGTCGCCGCCATCAGCGACAAAATCGCCGGGCGCCTCTTTCCCTCGGCACAAGAAGCAATCGGCGAAGTTATTTCCATCGACCACACCAAATACCGTATCACAGGAGTTTTCCGCGAAGGAAACGCACTTTGCAGCGACTCGTATGGAGAAGTCTTCATTCCGTATGAAAAGGAAATCATAAACGATGTCAACAATGTAGGCTGGCACTGCAAATACAGAGGGAGGCTTCATGTGATGATGAAAGTACGGCCCGGAATGGAAGACGACTTAAAGCGGGAACTCCGGGAAATATGCCAGCGCATCTCCGCCGTAGACACAACAGCGGCCAAATTCTTCATACCGAGCATCGAATCGCATCCGGAGCACACTCTGACGGGGTGGCAGTCGGTGAAAGACGACGACAAATACCTCACAGCCCCCTACAGGTCATGGCTTGATCTTGGGAAGCCATTCCTGATAGGACTGCTCGTAATTCTCATCATCCCGGCCCTTAACATCAGCGGGCTGATCGGCGCAAGACTTGACCGGATGCGGGCAGATTTAGGGGTGCAGCTCTGCTTCGGAGCCTCGCGCCGGCGGATACTGGGCAAGATTCTGACCGAAAACCTTGTGCTGACACTTGCCGGGGGAGCAATCGGATTAATAGCGGCGTGGCTTATCGCATCGTTCGGCGGACACATGCTACTACAGCTGTCGGCGATGGACATGTTTTTCGACAACAAATTCGGCGAAGACGCCTCAATAGTGACATCCGAGATGGCGTTTGCACCCCTCCTCTTCCTTCTGACACTGCTGGTATGCCTCGCGCTCAACCTCCTTTCGGCATGGATACCTGCCAGCGCCGCACTGCGCCGCCAGACCACCGAACTACTGAATTCTAAAAAATGACCCAAATGAAGCAGATACTGAAATCACTGAAAGCGCACCGTTCAAAAACGGCGGCACTTTTCATCGAAATAATGATCGTCACCGTAATCGGCTGGATTGTAGTGCTTCCGGTGGCAGTGCTGACCACCAACGTAACCCAACCCGCAAGCTACGACTACGAGCGACTTGTGCATGTGCAGTTTTCCAAACTGACAAAAGACTCCGAGGGATACGACAGCACACGCAAGGATCCGCTTCCGGACTACCGCGTGCTGCTTGACAAAATCCGCCAATACGAGGGGGTAGAGAAAGCCACATTCTCCTCATACCAGGCATTTGAAAGCAGTTCTTCATCATCGACAGGCATAGAAGCAGACTCCGTCTATGGCCTTTCAGAAGACGAAAGCTATATCGGCGCAAATATAGTGAACTTTATGCCCGGGACTGATTTCTTCGCCACCTACGGCATCAAGACGCCTAACGGAGAGACGGTGCGCGAACCGGAAGGCCGGAACGGCTACCTCGTCAACGAAAGCGTGGCCAAATGTAAGTATCCCAACAAGAACCCTATTGGTCTTAATCTATACAGCTACGATCCCCAGGAAGAGGACGAACGGCCGTCGCCGATTTTGGGAATAACACAGAATACCCCCTACCGCAAATCCGAGCCACGGTCGCACGTGATATTCGCGCCCGTTGCCGAGCATGAAATGCAATGGACACTCGACGGAGTGACGCTGCGCCTCAAAGAGGGAGTCAACGCACGTCGATTTGCCGACACACTTGCCGACGACCTTTACAGTTTCCGCAGCGGAAACGCCTACCTCACACATCCGACTCTCTTCACCGACCGCCGCGCTGCCATATGCGCGCAAGAAAATCAAGAACTTACCAAAAGCTGGCTCATACTGGCCTTCTTTCTTGTGAACGTGCTGCTTGGAGTTGCGGGAACTTTCTACATCCAGTCACGGAGCAGGATTATGGACGCAGGAGTGATGCGAGCGTTCGGCGCAACCCGACGCGACATCATGGGTGGCATCTTGGGCGAGGCGGTGCTGACTGTAGTTCTGGCATGGGCTGCGGGGTGCTTCCTCTATATAGCCTATCACCTGACAGTCAAGCCGGAGTTCGACTATGAGGAAGACGCCATAACCCGGATACTCAATCCGATGTGGTACGACCAGGTGCCGGAGCGTTTTGCAGTAATCGGACTCATCATCCTTGTGCTTCTTCTTGTGTGCGCCCTTGCGGGTGTCATACTCCCGGCACGAAGAGTGGCTTCGGTCGCTCCCATAGACGCCCTGCGCGACGAGTGATTCAATTTTCGCAAAGCGAAATTTGAAGGTTATGAGGTTATCAGGTTATGAGGTTAGTTTATTTGAGTTTTGTTCAGTTCATCATATCGCCGTAGGTCTCGTAGGCGCTTCTGATCTCGGACTCCGACGGATACATATCCCACACCGGCATCCCGACAGCATCGAGAAGCGTGAAATTGATGTGCGCGGCACAGTTCTTCTTGTCATGGCGCATCAACTGCAGGAGGGAGTCGATATCGGCACATCCCACGTCGAGGCGCGGATAATACTCCTTAAGCATCCCGGCATAAGGATACAGGATATCAGACGGCAGCAATTTCTTTCTCATCCCGCCGCAGGCCGTGGCCGACAATATCATCTCCCACAGCATACCGTGGGCCACTGCCACGCCATGTGCCACGGGCTTCCCCTTCATGAGAGCCAGCGACTCGAAAGCATGTCCGGCGGTATGTCCGAAATTCAGAATCTTCCTCTCCCCTTTCTCCCTTGGGTCGCGGGAAGTGACAGCGGTCTTAATCTCAATGCAACGCATCACCCAGGGCATAAGCAGCCTTCTGTCGGAGATGAATCTCCCGGCATCGAGCAGCCACGCATACATATCGGCGTCCGCTATCAGGGCAGTCTTCAGCATCTCGGCATAGCCCGATAAGAATTCGGAGTCGGGCAGCGAATCGAGAACGGAGGGAATCACCACCACATCGGCCGGCATGGCGAAGGCACCCACCTCATTCTTCAGACTGTCGAGATTGATACCGGTCTTGCCACCCGTGGCTGCATCCACCATACCGAGCAGCGATGTCGGGACATTCACACAGCGTATGCCGCGCTTGAAAGTGGCCGCGGCGAAGCCCCCGAGATCGGTGGTCATTCCGCCACCGATGCAAAACAGAGTCGACTTGCGGGTAGCGCCTCCGCAAGACAACGCCCTCCACACCTTCGCGAGCGACTCCATGTCCTTATAGTCGTCGCCGGCCGGAATCACAATACGCGGAGCCGCACCCAGCGCGGGAATCTGCCGGGCAAGGAGATCGACCACCAGCGGCGAAGTGTTGGCGTCGGCGACAACAAACGGGGATTCCGCCTCGATCATATCGAGGGCGAGTGGCAGGAGATCGGCGAAATCATCCATAGAGCGGAAAATACCCCAGGCCTTTTCGTCTTCGAAATTCTTCCTCGGTATCGGGCCGGTGCATACCGCCATGGTGCGGACACCGGCCGCCACACCGGCGCGGACGCCGAGCGGAGCATTCTCGATCACTATAGCCTCGTCGGGAGCCACCCCGGCTTTCGCGAGTCCGCGCAGATATGGTTCCGGATCGGGTTTCCCCTTTGTCACATCATGGGCAGTCACCATCATTCCCTCGCCGAACACACCGGGATAGTCGTTGCGCACATTGTCGATCAGCGACGCCTGTCCGCTTCCGGTGACGAGCACACACTTAATGCCTCTTCCACACAAAGTATGAAGCATACGCGCGGCTCCCGGCATGGGTTCGTTGCCCCCTATTTTCTTGAACAGCCGAGTCTTGTAGTCATAGAGTTCCTTACGCCTCACCGGGTCGCAAGGATGCCCGAACTCCCGCTGCCATATCAGATCGATAGTGGCCGCGCCGGTCATTCCCTCGTAGAGATAAAATTCGTCGCGTGTGCACCGTATGCCGTTTTCCTCCATCATCTGCCTCCAGGCGAGAGTGTGGTATTTCATGGAATCATACAAGACTCCATCCATATCTATCAAAGCTGCCTTAATCCTGTTCATACTGCAAAATTACAATTTTTTTTGGTAATAAAACATAAAATGGCATTACAGAATTGTTTCACTTACTCATTTTGATTATTTTTGCATCATGAAAGTGTTAAAGCCGCTCATATTCGCATGTTTCGTCTCCGCAGCCATGTCGGCTGCCGCTGTGACTCCGCAGGAAATATCGGACAAAGCCATGGAGGGCTACCGCCTCTTCACACGCGACTCGCTTCCCGACGACCGCCCGCGTGGCTACTCCATGATGCTTGAGGCCGCATGGGAAGGCGACGCCAAGGCCGCCAACAACATAGGATGGCTTAAAGAACGTGGCGATTTCACTGAAAAGGACCTTCCGGGCGCACTGCAATGGTATGAGCGCGCCGCCGACCAGGGTCTTCCCGCTGCGGCACTCAACTACGTGGGGATGATATTCCGGCATCCGGAATCGCTTGAAGGTCGTCAGGCTGACATCAGGAGGGTAGCACAGGCCGCCATGACCGCGGGCAAAGCCATGGCCATGGGCCGTGGACTGCCCTACGACTACCGCCAGGGGGAGGACCTGATGATGCGTGCGGCACTTCTCGGCGACGAAGAAGCCGCGCTCACGATAGCGCAGCAACTTGAGATGTATCCCGACTCATTCTCATATCTTCCCCTACGCACAATAACAGAGGAGTGCGACGCACTCCTTCCGACCGAGCACAAAAACCTGCAACCCGGCACCTCGGCGGAGACACTTGCGCAACGCATGCTCACTCCGGAATTCTGGTATGCGAGAGTGGCTGAAGATATTAGGCTGTAGGCTGTAGGCTGTAGGCTGTAGGCTATGGGTTACTAGGTTGTTTTTTAGCAGTTCCGAAAAAATTTTTGATTCGGGATAGGACTTTTTCCATACGTCGCCGTCATATGATCAGAAACAACAATACGACGAATGGAAAAAGACAACCTGAAATTTATCGCAAGGCACTACAAGCCGGGGATGTTTTCCGCCTCGAAAGGGTGGAGACGTCTCGGCATAGCCGCGGCGTCGCCCTGGCGCCGGGTACGCACGGCAGCCGCAGTGGCCGCCGCAATATCTGTCTCTTATACACATCTCCGAGCCCACGAGACACTGAGCG
>USNC01000097.1 GCA_900555915.1 uncultured Porphyromonadaceae bacterium
GCCTTCAAGGAGGCCGACAGGTTCGGCATCGATGACTTTACGTTCACCCTCGACTTCAATAAAGTCGTGGCCCGCAAGCAGGAAGTGGTAGAGACTCTGCGCTCTGGCGTGGAATCAATGCTCAAGGCCGCCAAGGTGACAGTGGTAGACGCCATGGCTTCGTTCAAGGATAGCCATACGGTGACGGCCGGAGGGGTGGACTATACCGCCGATCGTATCATAATCGCCACCGGGTCTACATCACGAACCTTGCCGATCGAAGGAAATGATCTCGAATGTGTGAAAAATTCCACCCAGATGCTCGACCTCGAATACATTCCGGAGTCGCTCATCATTATCGGTGGTGGCGTGATCGGCATGGAATTTGCCAATATCTTCGCTTCTTTCGGATCTAAAGTGACAGTCATAGAATATATGAAGCAGATCCTGCCTCCCTTCGATTCCGATATTGCCAAACGCCTCAAACAGACCCTCTCAAAGAAGGGTATAGATATAATCACGGGGGCGGCGGCAAGAAAGATAGAGCAGAATGAGGATTATGAGATCTGCGTCACTTATGAAGCCAAGGGCAAGGAAGCCTCCGTCACCGCCACCGACCTGCTTATGGCTGTCGGAAGGGCTCCGAGGGTGGAGGGCCTCAACCTGGAGGCTGCCGGTGTTGTCTATTCCTCAAAGGGAATACCCGTCGACGACAATATGCGCACCAATGTGGAGCACATATATGCGATCGGTGATGTCAATGCCCGCATGATGCTGGCGCATGTCGCTTCGTTCCAGGGCCGGCGCGCGCTCAATCATATTGATGGCAAGGCCGACGGTCTGCGCTTTGATATCGTCCCCTCAGCTGTGTTTGTCGTGCCTGAATGCGGCATGGTGGGCCTCACTGAGTCTGAATGCAAGGAAAAGGGAATTGAGGTGAGAAAGGGCACCGGATTCTACCGTGCCAACGGAAAGGCGCTTTCCATGGGCGAGACCGATGGCCTCTGCAAATTGATCTTCCGCAAGGATGACGGCAGGCTCGTAGGCGCCCATATCATGGGTGTCGGTGCGGCCGACATTGCACAGCAATGTGCCGACATGATGAATTCCGATATCACGATCGATGGAATGAAGGATATCATCTTCGGTCATCCCACGGTGTCGGAAGTGATTCTTTCCGCTCTTCACAATGCTTGACTGTCGTGGATGGCGGCGCCAAAGTGTCGCCATCCATGACACATTCCTCAACCGACAACGCTATTTGATATGAAAAAGATTGCTGCAATCACAATGGTCAGAGACGACGATTTCTTCCTCCGCAAGTGGGTGGACTACTACGGAAAGGAACTCGGCAAAGAGAATCTATATATCCTCTTCGACGGGGAAGACCAGAAAGTGGCCGACTTCTGCTCCGGTACGAATACGTATGTCCACAAGCGGCTGAGCAATCAGATCGTGGAGGGGGAGCGCATGCGTCTCGGTCTGCTTAGCGATAAGGCTGCCATGCTGCTGAAATCGGGCTATGACCTGGTGATAGGGGTCGACTGCGACGAATTCATAGTGGTGGATCCTAAATTGGGAAAGGGGCTTGCGGAGTTCCTTTCCGGGCAGGATATCGACACTACGATATCCCCGCTCGGCGTAGACATAGGGCAGCACCTGCAGAAAGAGTCGGAGATAGATCCCGACCGTAATTTCCTTGAGCAGCGGAAATACGGGTATCTGTGCACTCGCTACACCAAAGGATCCGTCATCGCGCGCCCTGTGAGATGGGGACGTGGTTTCCACCGGGTGAAGGGCCACAATTTTCATATCTGCCCTGACCTGTATCTCTTCCATTTCGGATGCCTCGACATGAAGAGGATGCGTGAGCGGTTTATGAATCCCGACCGCATCGGCGGTAAGTCCACAAGGCATTTCAACAAGCGCACAAGGACTATCGGTATCGTCACCGACAATAAGGCTCGCGATTTCGACAAGTGGACCCGGAAGGCGCGGCTGATGCAGACATGGATAAGGCCCGTATATGCGCTCAATAAGCCGGCCATGCTTGGAAAGACTGTTGTGGTGGAAGTGCCGGAGCGTTTCAGCAAAATACTTTGAAAGGAGTCTTATGGATATAGATGCGGTGATATTGTGGGTGGATGGAGACGACCCTGTCTGGAAAGCCAAGTGTGATGCCGCTCGCGGCGGCAACGCTCTGACGCGTCGGAATGATATCGGCGGTGAACTCCGCTTCCGCCAGATGCGGGAGATCGACTGGTGTGTGGCGTCGATCAATAAGTTCGCGCCTTGGATAAGGAAAATCTACGTGATCACAGCACGGCAGGATCCTCATCTGGAGCGGACGGTGGGGAAGTGGTTTGATAGTCCGATACCTGTAGAGATAGTAGACCATAGTGTGATTTTCCGTGGCTACGGACAATATCTTCCCACATTCCAATGCCGTTCGATCGAACTGATGATGCATCGCATTCCCGGTCTCTCCGACCGTTTCTTATATTTCAACGACGATTTCCTGCTTTCCAACCATGTCGAGCCTCGGGATTTCTTTACTGACCGCGGCGGAGTGGTGGAGTATGCGGGCTGGATTCCGAATTTCCTGCTCGACATCCTCCATTTTCTCAAACCGAAGAAAGACGGTCTGAAGCAGGTCGGTTTCAAAGACACCATGATGAACGCGGCGAAGATGCTCGGCTTCCGAAAGACTCTCATACTTCGCCATAACCCTCATGCGCTTCTGAAATCTGCAGGCGAGACTCTAATCAGGGAGTATCCGCAATGCGTGGAGATTAACTGCCGCGACAAATTCCGGACATCCTCTCAGTTCAATGTCCAGGAGGCGCGCCAGCTGATCGCGCTGCGTGAGGGAAAACTGGATATAAGGTCGGCTAAGGGAAAAACTTTATTTCTCAAGCCGTTCGCCTCGCGCCCGAAATATCTGCGCAGCCATCTTGAAAAATATACCGATCTCTCGCTTCTGCCTCCTTTCATGTGTATCAATTCAATAGCGATGGCAGACCCTGAAGACCGCGACTTTTTTGTTCAGTTCATGAAAAGGCTTATCCCTGAGCAGCTCAGGAATTGATGAGATGTTCTGCCATACTGCCCGCTTTGGTCGCTGTGGCGTGCCGGGTGTGGTAAGACGTCTTTTTCATGAAGGAGTTTGACATCGTTCTCTCAAACTCTGCCGCGTTATACGGATCGTCGCCGTGGTATCGCCAGAAATCAAGAATCTGGCTGTGGTCTACTTTGGGCATATGCGCGAATTCCTCCGCCGCTGTTTCGTTGTTCTCCACCACAAACCGCAGCATGATGAGATTGATGAAGTAGTCGATGGCGCTCTCTTCGTGACGCCAGTATTCCATCACGGCGTTACGCCATATGGCGAGCAGTCTGTCTCCTTTCCTCGCCCTTATGAAGCAGCTCTCTATGAAGGAGAACCATTTTCCGTATCTTTCTCCGGTCTTGAAAACGAAGAAATCAGACTCTTCCACATATTCTGGAATGGGAGCCGTCATATAGTCGGTGGCGTCCATCCAGATGCCTCCATACCGGTATAGAAGTTCCAGACGGCAGATGTCGCTGAAATTGGCTGCGCACATCTTTCCCGTTTTCCATTTTCTGATGATATCTTCGGGAAGTGAGATCCAGTCGGACAGAGTCTTCTCGTCAAGCACCACCAGTTCCTGGCTGAGATGTCTCCGCATGCTGCGGAAGCATGCCTTCACTACTTCGGGAGCATGCTGCTCGCCCTGAAGCCAAAGAGTGAATACTCTTTCCGGCTCCGCGTCAGGTTCCGGCGGAATCGGTGCGGACATGGCTCTTATGGCCGGTGCGTACATCTGCAGATAGCGCATCACTGAGTCGGTTGTCGCTCTGTATCTCACACGCCGGCGTGCCTGCTTCCCTTTCCAGAATGGATTGAGTATATGTCCCTTCACTATAAGCCGTGTCATCATGCTTGCCCTGGCTAAGGCGTGCCGTAATTTTCCTGTCATTTATTGCTTTTGTTACGAATTGATCAGATATTCCGCCACTGAGCCCGGCAGAGGTGTTCGGGCCGACGCGTCTTTGTATGTGGTCTTCTGGAAAAACGACTGTTCAGTATTCTCACGATATAGTTCCTGCGTGTATTTCTCGTCTTTAAGCTGCCACCAAAGCACATGGGTCAGGTCTGAGTTCAGGCGGGGCATGGCGGAAAAGAGACGTCCGGCCTCCTCGTTGTTCTCAACAAGCAGGCGGAAAAGGAAATGCAGGGTGAAATAGTCGATGAGAGTGTCTTCTTCTTTCCAATATTCAAACACCAGCTGTCGCCACATCGCTATGAGTGGATTGCCTTTTTTTGCCCTGATGAAGCAACTCTGCACAAAAGCATGGGTGCCTCCGAGCTTGATATTGTCGCCGGCCATGAAGAGAAAGAAATCCCGGGCAAGAATGTCGTCGGGTACGGGAGCGGTGAAGAAGTCGGTGGCGTCTGCCCATATTCCTCCGTGCTCATAGAGGAGTTCTATCCGGCAGATGTCGCTGAAATGCGTGCGGCTTATCACTCCTTTTTTCCATTTTTCGATTATATGGTCTGGCAGTGAAATCCGTCTCATCAGATTCTTCTCGTCAAGCGCTTCAAGCGGAAGGGATATATGGCGGCGCATGCTGCGGATGCAGGATCTTACGATAGGCGGCGCCTGGTCTTCTCCTTGCAGCCATAGGGTGAATGCTCGCTCTTCATCCCTGGTGTCGTGATCCGTATGATAGGGTTCGGGCACCGGCATCTCTTTCACAAATGTCAGAAATCTTCTGAGATATTTCATCTTGGCATCCGCTATCACGCTCTTCCTTCTGCGTCGCCTGTCATCATGGCTGTGCCATAGCGGATTGAGCAGATGGCCATAGGTCAGGATTTGTAGCCGCATTGCCAAGGCTTTCCATTTGTGCTTCATATTCAGTCAAAAAGGTTTTTGTTGAGTTTCTTTGATCCTAATTCTATGGAGTAGATCTTGCGCATCAGGCTGGAGAAGGTTCTTGGCGCGATTCGGAGAATCTTTGCGCGCCACCATACCCTCGGGATGAAATACTTGATGGAGGGAAGCGGATACTTTCTCAGTTCCTTTCTTATCTTGAGTATGGCTGATATGCGGCGTTTGCGGTCGCTGTCCATGCGGGCGATCGTCTTGCATGCGTTGACTGCTGATTTGTTGATGTATGCGTTTCGCCTGTTCTCGTCTTTCTTTGTCGAGTCGAGGCTCTCTATCATCCGCATCCGGTCGGTGCATGAAAGGAAATAGTCATACTGGTTGTTCGATGGATTTGCATGGACTATGCTCCCCTTTCTCATGCGGTAATGATAGAGTGGTGTGGGGTCAATCACCATGCGGTTCACATTCTTGAGCCAGTGGCCGTAGACATACAGGTCCTCGAATGTGCGTCCGTCCGGGAATTTCTGTGTGATGATTTCGCGCCGGTGAAGTCTGTTCCAGAGATAGCTCGGCAGGCGGTTGTAGGCCATATCCAGCGTAGCTTCTTGTCCGTCAAGAATTCGTCGCGTCTTGGTCATATGTTTGACTCTGCTGTGATCGGTGTATTCTGTCCAGTAGCCTACCTGCGCTATGTCTGCGTTTTCTTCCGTTATCAGTTGGTGAAGATATTCAAACAGTTGCGGTTCGATCCAGTCGTCGGGATCCACAAATCCGATATATCTGCCCGTCGAGGCTTCAAGTCCGGCGTTGCGGGCTGAAGACACTCCTCCGTTTTTCTTATGTATCACCTTGAATCTGGCATCCGTTTGGGCGAACTCATCGCATATCGACGGTGACCCGTCAGGACTTCCGTCGTCAACGAGTATACATTCCCATTCTTGGAAAGTCTGGGTGCGTATCGATTCCAGACAGTGACGGAGATACATCTCCACATCGTACACAGGAACTATTATGCTTATGATAGGTTCTGCCATTTCTATCGCATTTTTTTTGATGAAGTTGTTTAAACTTATTTTTTTCGTTAAGATTTCGTCAGGTTTTCGAGTGGATTTTTCCTCAGGAAGAAGG
>USNC01000098.1 GCA_900555915.1 uncultured Porphyromonadaceae bacterium
CGAGACTGTGTATAGCCAGAACAAGGGTCCGAACTGGACTGCATCTCCGGCCGACAGGCAATAGAAACCGGCAGCCGCCATGAAGGCACCTGCTACAAGATGGCACAGACTGAGCATCTTCTGAGCCTGTATCCATCGGTCGGCCACTATTCCTATTATGGCCGGCATGAACATCGAGACTATGCCTTGCACCGCATAAAACCACTTGATGTCGTTGGCCAGTCCGATACGACCGAGATAATTACCCAAAGACGTGAGATAGGCACCCCACACAGCGAATTCCAGAAAACTCAGCAGAGCGAGTCTGGCCTTGAGAGAGAAACACTCATTTTTCATCGTTATTATATTTAAGACAACTATTTGGATGGGATCAATCGATAGTTATGATTTCATTGTCGTAGGCGAACTCCACACCTTCCGGAAGCAGTGCCGACACTTCCTCGTGCCTTCCGAGCATATGGCAGGCGTGTGTGAGATAGGTGCGCCGGGGCTTTAACTCGGCTATAAGCTCCAGAGCCTCAGGAAGAATGATATGTGCGAAATGCGGCTGCTCTATCCTCAGGCAATTCAGAATCAAGACATCAAGCCCCATCAGTTTCTCCTTCTCGCTCGCGGCAATTGTCTTCGCATCCGTGACATAAGCGAAATTACCAATTCGATATGCCGTGATAGGAAGACGCCCGTGCATCACCTCCACCGGTGTTATCTTAAGGCCGTCTATCATAAAAGGAGAGTCGCCTATGGTACGCAGATCGAGTTTCGGCACCCCGGGATACGGATTCTCGCGGAAACAATAGTCTATTCTATTGTGCAGGTCGCGGGCCGTAAGCACATTGGCATAGACAAGAAGATCATGATAGGCGCAAAACGGACGAAGATCGTCGATGCCTCCTACATGGTCGTAATGCTGATGGGTGAGCAGAACCGCATCAAGACGCCCTATTCCGTTCTGCAAAGCCTGCTGTCTGAGATCCGGAGACGCGTCTATAAGCAGACGCAAGCCACGGGTCTCCACCAGTATGGAAGCCCGCAGACGCTTGTCGCGGGGGTCGGCCGACGTGCATGTATGGCAAGTGCATCCTATCTCCGGAATGCCTTTCGACGTTCCGCTGCCGAGTATTGTGACTTTGATTGAGGAATCTATATAATTAACTTCCGGCTCGAGTTCGACACCGTATTTCATTTTGACATCAGCCACGACTTTGTCGGCGAGTTGAGCCACATCGGCGCCTGTGGCACCGCCTGCGTTTGCAATCACAAGAGGCTGCGACGGCCACACCTCAGCCCCTCCTACCCTGAGGCCCTTCAGACCTGCGTGGTCAATCAGCCAGGCAGCCGAGAGTTTGCATTTTCCGTCTTCGGAACACGGGAACACGGGCATGTCGTTGCCACGCGGCTTGATTTCCTCCTGAAAAAAATAACTGCTAACCACAGGATTCTTGAAAAAGGAGCCCGCGCTCCCTGTCACTGCAGGATCGGGGAGTTTGGAATTTCTCAATCTTACCACTTCGTCGGCGACTTCCCTTATTGAGGGAGCATGCGACAGAGACTCCGCAAACTTCCTCAATGGCTGATAAGAAAGGTTCGCGGCCTGCGATCCGAAACGCAGACGATAACTTACCCTCATCACTATCATGCGGCCTTTATACTCATGTTTGAATATGGAATCGCGGTAGCCATACCGGCATTGTTCGGCACACAGCGTCAGCGTCTTTCTCGTCTGAATATCGAAGCACTCCACCGAATGAATGAAATCGGCTGCCTCCGCGCCATAGGCGCCCACATTCTGGACTGCGGAGGCTCCGACCTCGCCCGGTATGCCTGCCAGATTCTCCAGACCGGCAATCCCGTGGGAAATACACCAGTCTACGATATCTGTCCACTTCTCACCTGCCCCGGCTATGACAAACACATTGTCGTCATCCTTGACATAATGTCTGATACCTTTGATCCTGGAATGAAGCACCATGCCCTTGAACGGATTAAGAAACAAGAGATTGGATCCCTCTCCGATATGAAGCAGATCATTCTCGATAAACTCAGGAGTCCGGCTTAAAGCAAGCAGTTCCTTTTCTGACTCATATTCTGCGAAAACAGCGGCACTGGCCGGCACGCCAAAAGTGGTCAGCGGGGTTATATCCTTATTGTATTCTATTCTCATTGTCTGAAAGATGTTAGAATTCCGTCAGTAAAAAACAGATAAGTACCGTCGGCATACTGCCATAGATCCACGGTCTGCGATGAAGTCCTGCCGGCGTTTATATCATCCGGATTTCCGATAGCCAGTTTGCACTCCTCCTTGCTCATGCCGATTCCGACTTTACCTGACTGAATAAGTCTCCAGTTGTCGTCTGAAACCCTGGGATATCTGGCATGAGGATCGTCGAGAAAGAAAAGGGCGGCGAAGTTTCTGCTGTCGGCGATATCGGAAGTATAATTCATATACATGTATGAGACCTCTCCATCGCGCGAGATCTTGACTTTCATAGGGAAATCGCCGTCGGAAGGCATCACGCCAATCACCTTGACCTCGACATATTTGAGTCCATCCTTTCGCTTTCCGGCCTCATCATACCAGAGATTGCTTTTTGTCCATAGCGAACGCCCGTCAAGTTTCTCGCTCCATGCGTGAGCTAGATCCACATCTGCAAGCAGAGGCATCTTGCTGCTGACTATCTCTGAAAGCGCCTCCGCCACAGGCCTCCCCGTATTGTAGCGATAGATAGAAGACCCATCTGAAAACAAGATCACACACTCCTCTTTCAAGTCTGGGGTGATACGGCTTTCATAACCGGCAAACTGAAGAACGCGTCCTCTTACAGAATCGGTTGGCACACCCGACAGGGAGGACGGGTCGAACACAAACATGGAGCGGTCGCTCATAGCCAGAAATTTCTTGCCGGGCTCCCATTCACTCAATGGAGTGCCGGATATGGCGCTTGCGAATATCTGCTCTTCTGACCTTACCATCATCTTAAGGTCATCTTTATTCATCGTGATTTTTTTCGTGCTTTCAATTCCTGTGCTGCAGGAGGCTCCCGCCAACAAAGCCGCCAATGAAACTGCCAGAATCAATCTACGCACCGAAATAATATGATCTAATAATACTGCGTTCAATTTATTTTATTTTGCGAGGATAAGGTTGCACAATTAAAAACAAAAAGAGTCTTCGTTTTGACACCTTATGTTTTTTTATTAGTAAATAAGATTAGACAACTTCATTGTCTGAACCTGTCGGAAAGTCCAGACAAGATCGGCTACAAATTTAACCAAAAAAAATGACTTATCACCTATTGAGGGCTTAAAAAAAGCATATATCGCATCATTGGCCGCAGAAATTTCAGAGTATTTCAGAGATTTAAGAAAAAAATTAAAAATAATTGTTGAAAAATTTGGTCATATCAAAAAAAAGCAGTAACTTTGCACTCGCAAAACGGAAGATAACACTTCTGACAAGCACGGCGGGATAGCTCAGTTGGTTAGAGCGTCGGATTCATAACCCGGAGGTCTCGAGTTCAATTCTCGATCCCGCTACTAAAAAGTCACCTTTTGAAGGTGACTTTTTTTGTTTACCCCACTCCTTTTCACGACTCCCTGTTTTCTACAGACAAGAGCATCCCCCGGACAGTACAGGGCAATAAAACGAGACAGTGCGGCCCCATCCGCTCCGGGAGGCCACACTGCCGCATGCAGTCATATAAAACGACTGAAGAATCAGATTTCAGACGCCTTGAGTTTCTCGGCGTTCTCGGCTATTATAAGTTTATCTATACACTCCTGGATATCGCCATCCATAAAAGTGCCGAGATTATACACTGTATAATTGATACGGTGGTCGGTGATTCTGCCCTGAGGGAAATTATAAGTACGGATTTTGGCGGATCGGTCGCCGGTGCTGACCATGGTCTTCCTTCTCGACGCTATGTCGTCGAGATACTTCTGATGCTCGCGGTCATATATGAAGGTGCGCAGACGAGCCAGCGCACGCTCCTTGTTTTTGGGCTGGTCGCGCGTTTCGGTACATTCTATAAGAATCTCCTCCACCACGCCCGTATTCGGATTTTTCCAATTATACCGCAGACGCACTCCGGACTCCACCTTATTCACATTCTGCCCCCCGGCGCCACCCGACCTGAAGGTATCCCATCTTATCTCACCTTCATGTATCTCCACATCAAACTCCTCCGCCTCCGGAAGCACCGCCACAGTAGCGGCCGAAGTGTGAACGCGCCCCTGTGTCTCGGTGGCAGGAACTCTCTGCACGCGATGCACACCGCTCTCATACTTCATGGTGCCATAGACAAAATCTCCGGATAGGGAGAACACTATCTCCTTAAAGCCACCCGCAGCGCCCTCCGAGACATTGCTCACCGACAAGGTCCAGCCTTTCCTCTCAGCGAATTTCTGATACATCCTGAAAAGATCGCCGGCAAAAAGCGCCGCCTCATCGCCTCCCGTGCCGCCTCTTATCTCCACAATGCAGTTTTTGGCATCGTCAGGATCCGGCGGAATCATCAGGAGCTTTATTTCTTCCTCCATCTGCGGAATCTTGGCGGTCCCTTCCTCCAGTTCCTCCCTTGCCATGGCGCGCAACTCCTCATCGGTCTCGACAGCCAGGACAGTTTTCGCCTCTTCTATATTCAGCAGCGTCCGGCGGTAGTCTGCGGCAGACTTCAGCAATTTCTCAAGATAATGATACTCCTTCGTCAGTTTCACATACCTCTTCTGATCTGCGATGACGGCAGGATCAGTAATCAAGGTCGATATTTCGTCAAATTTTGCGTCCAGTCCTTCCAGACGCTCCAGAATTGAAGCCATAAAGATAAGTTATAATATAAATACAGCCGATGCAGACGAAATCATAGCGAGATGAAATACTTGAAGGCGACCCAACGCTCAGTTCCGCCGGCCATATGGATGATGGTAAAAGAAAAGACCAACACTCTTCGAGTGCTGGTCTTTGGTAGCCGATCCGGGACTCGAACCCGAGTCTCCACCGTGAGAGGGTGGCGTGCTAACCGCTACACTAATCGGCCTTTTTGTAATCATGATGGCTTGGCCATCATGATTGTGATTTTTTAACGATGCAAAATTAGTAATTAATTTTGAACTGTGCAAATTTTTCAGTAAAAAAATTTGAAAAAAATTCATTTTTTTAATTTCGCACCATTTGGAGGGGGTGTGAGATTACTCGGCAGCAGACTCTTCTACCACTACAGTCTCCTCAACTACAGCTTCTTTAGCGGCAGCTTCCTCGGCTGCGAGCTTTTCAGCTTTCTTTTTTGCTACTGCCTCACCCTTGGCCTTATTCTGAGCAGCCTCTGCCTCGAAACGAGCCTTGGCGTCTTCAGCAGCTTTTGCATCTTTCTTAGCCTGGAATGCGTCAGCCACCTTGTTGCGGTCAGCCTTCCAAGCGTCGAAACGCTTCTGAGCCTCTTCTTCTGTGAAAGCGCCTTTCTTGACGCCACCACGGAGATGCTTCATGAGCATCACGCCTTCCTTGGAAAGGATGCTGCGAACTGTGTCGGTAGGAAGCGCACCTACTTCAACCCAATACAAAGCACGGTCGAAGTCTAAACTTATTGTAGCAGGATTAGTGTTCGGATTATAAGAACCTATCCTTTCAATAAATTTACCATCACGTGGTGCCCTGCTATCGGCGACTACAATAGGATAATAAGCGTAGCCTTTACGGCCATGACGCTGCAATCTGATTTTTGTTGCCATAAAACTTGCCGGTTTATTGATATTGAGATTAATTAAAATTCGCGATCAAGAACCAGAGTCGATGTCTTGTTCTCTCAAGCGGATGCAAAGTTACAACTTTTTATTGAGATGTACAAGATTTTTCGCTCTTTTTTCTTAAAAAGTGCGTTCCTTGCCACACTCTCCCGAGAGAGACCCATGAGCGGAACGCGGCATCAGAGCAGATTCAACTTGACTGTGAAATGCCTCATCAGTTCAGCTTCCCACTTGATGCTCACGCCACTGTCTCTTATACCCATCTGACGCTGCCGAC
>USNC01000099.1 GCA_900555915.1 uncultured Porphyromonadaceae bacterium
GTCTCGTGGGCTCGGAGATGTGTATAAGAGACAGACCATATCCAACCCCCAACCCCAAACCACAAATAAACTAAACTCATAAACATATAAACACATAAACCTCAAGTTTCGCGTAAAGCGAAACTTGAATTACAAACAACTTGACAATGGATAGATTGATAATATATCAGATGTTCCCCCGCGTTTTCAGCAACACCACCGCAGATCCCGAACCGTGGGGAACTCTGGAGAGAAACGGAGCCGGCAAACTCGCCGACCTCACTCCCGAAGTGATAGAGGGCATAAGGCAGCTCGGAGCCAATTGCATATGGCTGACCGGCGTGATCGAACATGCCACAAAGACTGATTTCACGGCCTACGGCATAGAAAAAGACAATCCCAATGTGGTGAAAGGGGAGGCCGGAAGCCCTTACGCCATAAAAGATTACTACGACATTGATCCGGCCATAGCGCGCAGCGTGCCGTCGAGGATGCGGGAGTTCGAGCAGTGTGTCGAACGCATCCACGCCTCCAATATGAAGGTGATCATCGACTTCGTGCCTAACCAGACGGCGCGCCGCTATCACAGCGATGTGGCACCTTCCGGCGTGAAAGACTTCGGTGTAGACGACGATATCACCATGGGTTTCTCACCCTCAAACAATTACTACTACATACCTTTCCAGCAGTTCTCGCCGCAGTTCCCGCTCGATGCCGAGGGCGATGCCCCCTATGTCGAGTTTCCGGCTAAGGCCACGGGCAACGACTGCTTCAACGCCTTCTGCGGACGCAACGACTGGTATGAGACCGTAAAACTCAACTACGGACACGACTACGGCGATTGGTCAGACCATTTCTATCCTGTGCCCGACACATGGATAAAGATGCTCGCGATTCTACGCCACTGGGCCTCGAAGGGTGTCGACGGTTTCAGATGCGACATGTGCTTCATGGTGCCGCTCCCGTTCTGGAACTGGGTGATCCCGCAGGTGAAAAAAGACTATCCCGACATACTGTTTATCGGCGAAATCTACGATGTGGGGCAGTACAGACCCTTCCTCGACTATGGCCATTTCGATTATCTCTATGATAAGGTCAACCTTTACGACACGCTCGTCGACATCGAGATCCACAACCACTCGGCGGCCCGGCTCACCGGTGCCTGGCAGACTGTGGATGGCATCGGCCACCGTATGCTCAATTTCCTTGAGAATCACGACGAGGTGAGATTCGGCTCCTCGGCCTACGCCGGGAATCCCGCGAATGTGCTGCCGTCGCTCGTCGTGAGCGCCATGATGTCGAAAGGTCCGTTCATGATCTACTACGGTCAGGAACTTGGCGAGTCTGCGCGCGACAACGAGGGTTTCGCAGGCGACAACAACCGAAGCACCATCTTCGACTACTGGAGCTACGACACGCTGCGTCGCTGGTATCACGGCGGACACCCCTCGGAAGAAGACCTCACCGCCCAGGAGCGTTGGCTGAGGAAGATATACAGGAAGACCCTCACCATGTGCAATGCCGAGCCCGCGCTGCGCGACGGCAACTTCTTCGACCTCATGTATGTCAACTTGCAGCATCCCGGCTTCAACCCTCACCGGCAGTTCGCATTCCTGCGCTACACCGCCGACTCCGTGCTGCTGATAATCGCGAATTTCGACAGTCGTCCGGCCGACGTGAATGTAGTTATACCCCGTCTCGCCTTTGACATGGCAGGTATAAAGGAGGGCAACATAGTGGCCGACGACCTGCTCTGCGAGAGAAGCGTTTTTCTTAATCTGAAGCCCGACAGCCAGACCCACGTCTTCCTAAACCCAAAAGACGCCACCGTCCTCCGCCTGAAATAACCGTATCCGAAACCCCTCCCATACCGGCCCCGCTCCAAATCTCCGAGCGGGGCCGAAAAATCCATAGGTTGCCCCGCTCTCCGAGCGGGTTCCCGTCAGCAGACGATCCTCAAAACGCTCTTCCTCCCAAAGTAAAAGTCCCCGGAGCAAGATCCCTGGGATTGTTCCATATGTAGTTGAGTACGTTATGATGGTGTGCCTCATTGCGAATGACAGTGTCATAAGGCTCATGGGCCCACAACCGTCCTTTGATACTCAGTAGTTCGTTTATCTTTTTTGCGGAAAATCTCGTGATGGAATTGATTATGTCCAGTCCTTTTTCTGCATCAAAGACTTCTAATAGCGCATGAAAATGGTTAGGCATAATGACGTATGCATGTAGATATATCTCATCTTCGTCGTAAAACAGAAGGGCTTCCTCTAAAATTTTGCGAACCCGGGGATTTTTGAAAACGCAACTTCCATTACCGTTGTCCAGATAATTTTGAAATCTTGATGAAAAGTTATTGTTGTATTCTTTCCATGTTTCTTCACTCCATGGTTCCGGATGAGTCGCTATAAAGATGGATCTGTTTTCCGCATATTGAAGGCGCCATTCCACTGGCATGGCGTCGTATAGTCTTCTTGTTACGAAGATCATCTTGCCGTTTTGGAACCGATGAGGCAGTTGACCTTGTACCTGAGTAAAAGGTTGAGTGGAATCGAAATATGGATTGGAACCGTTCATTCAGCAAAATTAGTCAAAATATCTTTGAAATCAAATATTTGATGTAATTTTGAGGAAGTGGCTGATTGCCCGCCCGGAGGTCGGGGTAACCTATTGCGGATTCAACCCGCCTGGAGAGCGGGGAACTTATTGCGAAATGCCCGCCCGGAGGTCGGGACAACCTAACGCGTATTTCAGTATCAGCGCGAAGCAGAAGAGAGGGATTATGAAGGAGATGGAAATATTTGTCAGGTCGGAGAGCAGGGCCTGAAGCGGAGTTATCAGCGCGCCGCCGAGTATGGCCATGATAAGGCCGGATGCGGCGAGTTTGGAGTCGCCGGGGGTTACATTCTCCAGGGCTATGCCGTAGATGGTCGGGAACATCAGCGACATGCAGGCCGAGATGGCCACGAGCGCCACGACGGCCGTCGGTCCGCTTCCGAGCATCACCGCGAGCGACGCGGCCATGGCGGCGAAGGCTGCTACGGCAAGCAGCCTTGCCGGCGCCACATATTTCATGAGCCACGTGAAGAAGAAACGGAAAGCGGTGAAGGCGATGATGGAATATAGGAAAATCATCGACGCCTCCTTCTCCAGAACTCCGAGTTCCTGCATGGCCAGACGTATGGTGAACGACCAGACGCAGGTCTGCGCGCCGACGTAGAAGAACTGCGCCGCCACGCCGTCGCGATACATTCTATCTTTCCACAGCGACTTGAAAGTCGAACTAAAACTCAAGTTACTTCCCTCCTCTCGGAAAGCCGGCATTTTGACACAAACAATTACAACCAATAAAACTATCAGTATGCAGCCAATCAGCATGTAAGCGCCGGAAACCGCATTCAGTTCATGGTGCTGGAGTTGCGACAAAGCAGAAGCCGACATTCCTGCCCTATCTGCCGCATCTGCGGCGTTCAATTCAGAAAGGATGAAATGCCTGCTGATCAGTATGCCGGTGATGGCGCCGACAGGGTTGAGCGTCTGCGCCACATTCAGACGACGGGTGGCGGTAGCCGGGTCACCCATTGCAAGAATATAAGGATTTGCGGTGGTTTCGAGCACAGCACATCCACTTGCCATCACATAAATAGCACAGAGGAAAAATGCGTAGGACGCGACTTCGCCCGCTGGATAGAAGAGCATCGTGCCGCAGGCATACAGTGACAGCCCCAGAATTATTCCTGCCTTATATGAAAACCTTTTTATAAAAATTGCGGCGGGAATGGCGAAGCAGGCGTAAGCACCGTAGAAAGCGAACTGGACAAGCGATGTCTGGAAATCGCTCATCGACATGATGCGTTTGAAGGCTGCCAGCAATGTGTCGTTCATGTTGTTGGCGACACCCCAGCATAGGAACAGTATGGCCACAAGCGCAAAAGCTGCTCGCGAGCCATGCGCACTGCGTTCCGACAAGGAATTATCAGTCATAAGAAATCATATATGGACTCAACCCTAAATTAGCCATAAGTTGTCCCGACCTCCGGGCGGGCCAACACGCAAGGTCACATTGACTCGCAGCCCGCCCGGAGGTCGGGGCAACCTATTTCACTATGCCCTTCTCGAGGTACTCCGCGAGGTTTGTGCGGACCTGCTCGCCTGCGCGCTCCACGGCCACTTTGGCCATGTCGGCGTCTACCATGAGGTTGACGAGCTGCTCGAAGCTGGTCTTCTTCGTCGGATCCCAGCCGAGTTCCTTCTTCGCCTTTGTCGGGTCGCCCCAGAGGTTTACCACGTCGGTGGGGCGGTAGAAGTCGGGAGAGACCTCAATCACCACTTTGCCGGTAGCCTTGTCGATACCTTTCTCGTTCTCCCCTTCTCCGGTGAACTCCAGTTCGATTCCCGCGCGGCGGAAAGCGTGGAGGCAGAACTCGCGCACGGAGTGCTGTTCGCCTGTGGCGATTACGTAGTCCTGCGGTTCGGGCTGCTGAAGGATGAGCCACATGCACTCTACATAATCTTTCGCGTATCCCCAGTCACGGCGTGCATCCAGGTTACCTAAATACAATTTATCCTGAAAACCTTGTGCTATGCGTGCAGCAGCCAGCGTAATCTTGCGGGTTACAAATGTCTCGCCTCTGCGTTCACTTTCATGATTGAAAAGAATACCGTTCACAGCAAACATCCCGTAGCTTTCACGGTAGTTCTTGGTAATCCAGAATCCATATTGCTTGGCTACTCCATAGGGGCTGCGGGGGTAGAAAGGTGTTGTCTCCTTCTGGGGAACTTCCTGTACTTTTCCGAAGAGTTCCGAAGTGGATGCCTGGTAAATCTTTGTTTTTTTCTCCATGCCAAGGATGCGGACAGCTTCCAGCATACGAAGTGTACCGATGGCGTCCGCTTCAGCTGTGTATTCCGGTACATCAAAGGATACCTTTACATGACTTTGTGCAGCAAGATTATAGATTTCATCCGGTTGTACTTGCTGAATGATCCGGATGAGCGAACTGCTATCTGTCATATCACCGTAATGCAGGTTGATAGTACGTTTCTGTTTCATGTCGCGCACCCATTCGTCGAAATACAAGTGTTCGATACGTCCTGTATTGAATGAGGATGAACGGCGGAGAATACCGTGAACTTCATATCCTTTTTGTAATAAGAATTCGGCAAGAAACGAACCGTCCTGACCTGTTATTCCGGAGATTAAAGCTGTTTTCATATTGTAGGCTTCTTTATTGATTATTTTTTCGAGGGCAAAATTCGTTATTTTTTACGAGAATACAAAACTTATTGGCTACAAGCTACGAGCTACGAGTGACAAGTAGCTGCGCTATGGGTTACAAACAACTTGTAGCTCGTAGCTTGTAGCTTGTTACTTATATATTTTATCTACTATCAGCGCAATGGCTCCATCTCCCGTTACATTGCAGGCAGTGCCGAAGCTATCCATTGCAATGTAGAGTGCAATCATCAGTGCCTGTGCCGATTCATCGAAACCGAGCATGGATTGCAGGATACCCAGAGATGCCATGATGGCACCACCGGGAACTCCCGGAGCGGCTACCATCGTGATTCCCAGCATGAAAATGAAACCGGCAAATAAAGAGAAATCAAAAGGTATGCCTTGCATCATCATCAGAGCAAGGGCGCATGCTACGATCTTCAGCGTGCTGCCGGATAAATGTATCGTGGCACAAAGAGGGATAACAAAACCGGCAATATCAGAGGATACGCCGTTTTTCTTTGTCTGTTCCAGAGTAACAGGAATAGTGGCAGCGGATGACTGTGTTCCTAAAGCCGTGAAATAAGCGGGCAGCATCCGCCCCAACAGCTTAAAGGGATTTTTGCGGACAAACAGCGCAGCGATACAATATTGAAATACCAGCAGGAAGATGTGCAGCAGGAAGATTACGCCGATAATCTTTATAAATACCATTAAGATAGAGAATACCTGTCCCGAATGTGTCATATTAAGGAATATACCGAATATATAAATCTGTCTCTTATACACATCTGACGCTGCCGACGCTCTTAC
>USNC01000100.1 GCA_900555915.1 uncultured Porphyromonadaceae bacterium
GAGATCGCTCAGTGTCTCGTGGGCTCGGAGATGTGTATAAGAGACAGACCTGCTGCAGCCTGTAGGGGTCGGATGTGACATGACACTGCTCCATGCCTAAGTTGACTACGAGCCTTACGTCGGGATTCTGGCTCATGTCGGCGCTCCGGCAGGCTGATTCGATGATGGCGTTGACGTCTACAGTCTGCATGTTGAATACGAGTCGGTTGCTGTCGGCCTTGGATATGTCGAGTATGTCGCCGATCAGTTTGAGCAGAAGCTGGTTGTTGGTCTCGATGATGTCGATAAACTGGTCCATCTTCTTGCGGTCGTTGGTGCGGCATAGCAGATGTGAGAATCCCACTATCGCATTGAGCGGTGTGCGGATCTCATGGCTCATGTTGGCCAGGAATGTGGTCTTCATGTTGTCTGCCTCGATGGCCTTGCGCGCTGTGTCGCGCAGCACGTTCTCGATCTTCATCTTGTCGCTGACATCGATCACGAAGATATTTGCGAAGAAATAAGTCTCGGTAGAATGTTTGTCCGGAGTGATGATGAACTCGAAATATGTCTCCGTGTCGGGTATCCGCAATATCACACCCTTGGTCTTGAAGTCTGCCCTTATCGAGTCCATCGTCTCCTGCCAGTGGCTGTTGCTGTTGTCTTTCACCACCGACCTCAGGCTGTATTCATCGATTATCTCCCTCAGAGCGCGGTTGCGTTCGGAATATTCCACATTGACGATTTTTCCTTCTTTGTCGAGTTCTATCATCACCTGCATGAATCCCATCGGCATCGAGTTTACGAGGTTGTCGTAGTCCCGCCTGATGATCGGACGGCGGCGCGTGAAAATGTATATCACGAGAAACGCTATGATAAGCACCGAAAGCATGATTCCTGTGTAGACATACACCCGGTAACGCTCCCATTTGTTTTCATGCCGGTTGAGATAGATGGTGTCTGCCGGACATTTGGTTTCGGGTATCCCTAAGGATTTGAGCTTGTCATAGTCTATGTATGGCGCGTAGCTTGTCACTTCCGAGAAGGGTATCTCGCTCATGTTCTGGCCGGAGATGAGTTTTGACATTCCCTCTATCACCATGTCGTTGAATTCGTCGATATTGCTGAAATATCCGCCGAGTATTCCGTATTTGAAGTAGGAATAGCGCATTCCGAACACCGGACGTCTCACCCCTTTGATGAGATAGGAGTCGCCGATGCTGAAAAGGGTGTGTCCGTCCATGCCTGGGTGCGCGTAGCTCCAGTTGGACAGAAGGAGCCCGACGTTCGGGTCCGGATCGTTCAGATACGGCACCATCACTCCCTCCTCGCTCGCAAGGAGCCATTCATATTCAATGTCGGGATATTTCAGGTTGAGATACTGCCTTATAAGGAAACTTATATGGCGGTTGGCATAGACTCCGTCGCCCATGAATACGATTTTCTTCATGCCTGGATACATGCCCACCATCAGGTCGATGGTCTCGCTGTATTTGCTTTTCGTATATACGCAGCTGAAATTATAGTCTTCCTGCAGTTCGTCGATAGGCCGCATCTTGGGCGGAGCCTGCGAGTCATCGTTGTCGCGGGTGGTCAGGTAATAGTCAAGACCGGGAGTGTACATGTCGTTTTGCGACACGAGCAGCATCGGTATGTCTCCCCAGTGCCGCTTGATGTCATCGCGCAGGTTGAAGGCGAAGATCCCGATCATGATGAGATAGTCGGGCTTCTCGTCGGCGAAAAACTCGAAAAATCTGTTGCGCAGATCGTCATAGTCTTCTTGGGTGTAGATTACACTGTTGTTGAGATGTGCCACCCTCACCGGTCCGAAATCTTCATGCAGGGCCATTTCGGAGATGATGGAGTTCAGGAAGAGCCGGGGCCACGGGGTGTTCTCATCATAGGAGTTGATGACTGCGAGCCTCTTCAGATTCTCGGGCCGCTGTTTCATCTTGGATGCTCCCGATTCAAGGTCTGCTCCCTGCCTGTCGGCAGTAGCCGTGGCGGAAGCGCTCCCGCCGCCGAGAATGCACACCGCAAGAGTCAATAATAGATATCTGATCAATCTGTGAGACATGGATTGTAAGCTTATAAAGTTTATGGCATCATGCCTTCCGCATCACGTAGGCTATTTCTTCTTTGAGCTTGGAGAGGTTGATGGGCTTCGACACATAGCCGTTGAAGCCGCTTTCCAGCATTCGTTCCTTATCTGTGGCGAATGCGTAGGCGGTCACCGCTATGATGGGCACATTGGGGTTAATGCGTTTTATTTCCGCCGTGGCCTCGTAGCCGTCCATTTTAGGCATATTGATGTCCATGAGTATCACGTCGGGATTGCACGTGCGGAAGAGTTCCACCGCTTCTTCCCCGTTCCATGCGTGCGTGATCTCATAGTTGCCGGCCAGCATGTTCTCATACAGTATGAAGTTGCTCTCGTTGTCTTCCGCTATCAGCACTCTGAGTTTCTCGCCGCCCGGAGTCTCTCTTTCCGGCGTCTGGGATGCGGCCATGCCGGGAGCTCCGTTGTGGCCGAAGGCCTGCCCGGTCTGCATTGAATGATTGTCAGGGTGTCCGGACATATGAGGCTGACCGTGCTGCTGTCTCGTGTCGTATGGATTGCCCGTATGCTGGTTGCCGTTGTAGCCCTGGTTGGGGTAGCCTTGTCCGTATCCTTGATGAGGATGCTGCGGATAGCCCTGCTGCGGCGGATACTGCTGGCCGTAGCCCTGCTGCGGATAGCCCTGTTGCGGATAGCCCTGTTGCGGAGGATATTGCTGGCCGTAGCCCTGTTGCGGGTATCCCTGTTGCGGTGGATACTGCTGGCCGTAGCCCTGCTGCGGGTATCCCTGCTGCGGGTACTGCTGCGGGTATCCCTGGTTGGGATACTGCTGTCCGTAGGCCGGCTGGGGCGGATATTGCTGCGGGTATCCCTGTGGGCTGTATTGGTATCCATATCCTGGTTGCGGCGGATATTGCTGCGGGTATCCCTGCGGCGGATACTGCTGGCCGTAACCTTGCTGTGACTGGTATCTCGGGTCTTGATTGGCCGCCATCTGCTGATTATGGTTGTGACGGCTGTTATTCTGCTGATTTCCTTGATTCTGCATATCTTCTGTTTCTTCTGTTTCTTCTTGTTCTTCTATATCGTTGTTGTTCAGTTGGTTCTCGTTGTCATCGCAGTGTCCGTATTCTTCTGCAGGTTCACACTGCATGCAGCCGCAGGGCATCGCATCATATTGCTCCGGCTGTGTTTCCTGCTGCTCCATCATATGCTCGTTGTAGATCTCGTTGCGGCGTATTTCCGTAATGTTGAGATATTCAGGATATATGTAGTCGCTGTGGTCCTCTTCCGGTATCTCGCAGTGTCGCCATGGAATCTCGCACCAGAAAGTCGATCCCATGCCTGATCCTTCCGAATACACACCGATCGTGCCGCCGAGGTATTCCACGATAGCCTTGCATATCGGAAGTCCGAGTCCGGTGCCGTTGACGAAACTGTCGAGTTTGATGAAGCGCTCGAACACCCGCTTCTGGTTCTCTTCCGTGATGCCCGAACCGGTGTCGGTGCAGAAGAAATATAGCATCTCTCCCCTTACCTCATATCCGAAGGTGATGCTCCCCTCGTGAGTGAACTTGCAGGCATTCGTTAGGAAGTTGCTGATCACTTGCGAGAGACGGTTGGGATCTGTCTCCAGAAAACATTGTGGAGAGCCGAAGCAGCATATCAGGTCCACTCCGTTGTCGACACGGTTGAACACCGATTCCCCTATGCCTGCGAGCAGACCGTTGATGTTGACCGGACGCATGTTGAACTCCATGGTGCCCGCTTCGGTCTTGGAGAGATCGAGGATGTCGCTGATGATCTGCAGCAGCATGTCGTTGTTTCGCTTTATTATGCTGATGTATTTCTCTTTCTGCGCCTCGTCGTCGGTCTGCGCGAGAAGGTCGCTGAAGCCGACAATGGCGTTGAGCGGTGTCCTTATCTCATGGCTCATGTTGGCGAGGAATGCCGATTTAAGCCTGTCGGCTTCCTTGGCTGCCTCGCGGGCCTCGACGAGGATACGCATCTGTTCGATGCGCTCCGTTATTCTCACGAACGACCCTATCAGCACCTCTCCCTTGTTGTCTGAGTCGTATTTCTCCACACTCGCGTTCACCTCTATCCATTCGTCGTCGGTCTTGTCTCCGTCGCCTGTGGGGATAAGCAGGTGCAGTTCCATGTGTACGAACTGGCGGGTGCCTTCTATCAGAGCCTGCAGGTTCTCGCGCAGGGTCTCTCTCGCGTCAGGCTCGAAGAGCGACATGATGTAGTCCTCGTCAAGATATATCTCCTTCTCCTCGGTGGGCCTGATGTTGCGCTTCATTTTCCTGAGGGCGTCATTGTATTTCAATTCCACCCTTTTATTCTGTGGAGTCCACCGCCATGGCACCACGTGGGCAAGGTCGAGTGTCATCTCGAGCAGGTTGGAGGTCTGCTTGAGCTCGTCCTGGGCTTTCATGCGCCTTGTGATGTTGAAGCAGAATATCTCCACTATGTCCGGGTCGAATCCTTTGTGGATGCTTACGTCGTAATAAGAATCGGTCTTCTCGAAATGTTCCGTGTACATCACCCCATGTCCGTCGTCGGGAAGACGCGATATGGCCTTCAGAAGTTTGTTGTCGTGGAAGAGCGGATCGCACTGGCATTCGCCGGCGTGCATCTCCCAGAGTTCGATCGCTTTCTGGTTGCCGGGTGTGGTGTCTACGTGCACCGGTTTCCCGTTCTGGTCATATTTCACTTTGCCTATGAAGTAGTTGACCGGGAGATTGTTGATCTTCACCTCGCGGCGTTTCATGAAGTTTTCGGTCATCCCCTTGAAGAGGAGGTAATACATCACCAGTTGCACGCAAGATATCACCACAAGCAGCAGAAGCGCGAAAGTCAGCGGATGCCTCTGCAGCAGGGAGTCCGGCTTGTTGAGAAATTTCGTGTTGGGCGGATACACCGCGTTCTGCAGCCCCTTCTTCTCAAGCTGCGGGTAGTCGATGCAGGGCAGCCCGGATGTGCGCTCGTCGAAGGGTATGTCGCGCATGTTGTCTCCTTTCAGCATCCGGTCTATGATGGCTTTGCTCTTGTTGAGTATCTGGGCGCGGTAGGGGAGCACGCCGCCCACGACTCCGGTCTTGTAGAAGTTTTCCTTGACCGTGAATATAGGCTGCGGCGATTTCGCTATCAGGTTGACGTCGCCGGTGGTGAAGATGGGATGCCCGAGATCATCGTAGTCGGTGCTGGTCCAGTTGCCAAGCAGGATGCCTGTCTCGAGATCACGCTTCGTCAGCAGTTCGCGGAGTTTGCCCGATTCGCTCGAATTGGAGTTTATCCATTCGAATTTAATCTTCGGAAAACTGGAGCCCAGATATTCTTTCACATTGTCGCGCAGGTTGATACTCGTCGAATTGTCGTTCGACGCGAATATAAGGCGTTTCATCTTCGGCTGCATCTTCACCATCATGTCGATTGTCTCTTTGTAGAGGTCGGGAATCTGCACGAATGTGAAGTTATACCGGTCGCGGAGGTCGTCTATTTTCACCGTGGGTGCGTTTGAGGTGTCGCTCCCTCTGTATTCGAACTCATGCGGCACGACGCTCGTCTCGGCTCCGAGATACAGCATGGGTATATCCGGCCATCTGCTGTTGATCTCATCGCGGATGGCAAATGCCGGTCTCCCGATCACGATAACCCCGGAGGGGGCGGTGTTGCCGAAATAGTCGAGGCAGGATCTTACGGCTTCGTTATAGGTCGAGTCGTTGTGGATCAGCGATGAGTTGAGGTGTCTCACATTGCATGAGGCCCCTTTCACGTTGACGGCATAATACATCAGGCTGTTGATGTATTCCTGCACCCAGGGTGAACTCTCGTTGAAAGCGTTGAGTATCAGTATGTGCTCTGTCTCTTATACACATCTCCGAGCCC
>USNC01000101.1 GCA_900555915.1 uncultured Porphyromonadaceae bacterium
CAGTAGACTGCAATATGATTTATAAAGTATGAAAAGTAGTTCTATTCTTCCAGCCACGACTTTTCCTGACACTTCCTCTACAAAATCTGACATTGTCGTGACTTGCGGAAGCAGCACCGGACGGGTGCCCGCAGCCTCCGACATGTGCTTGAGAAAAAATGTGCCGGCTCTCCTGTTGGGAAACACAAACAGGATCCGCGAAAGATCTTCGTGGTGCGCGACGTAAGCCTCCGCCACTGCCTTGAGAAAAGATACAGCCATACATTATTCTTTTCATCTCAGGCTCATGCCCGGGATGGGGTTATACAAATTTTATTACAAACTTAGTAAAAAAATTTGGCATCACCTTATTTTTTTTGTAAATTTGCATTGAAGTTGTTTAAACTTATTTTTTTCGTTAATATTTCGTCAGATCTTCGGGTGGATTTTTCCTCAGGAAGAAGGAGCGGTGCGGGCATCGCGACTGATATAAGTTTAAACAACTTCTTAATTGAATCAAGAGATGAAATTTTCGGACATAACCGGACATAGCAGCACTATAAAATCGCTACGCGAACTTGTCGATTCCGACCGCATCCCCCATGCGATACTCATCGCCGGTGCAGAGGGTGTGGGCAAAATGCGTCTGGCAAGGGCATTCACCAGTTACATATATTGCCAGAACCGTACGCCCGACGGCGACAGTTGCGGCAACTGCCCGGCATGCAGACAGAACTCTCATCACAACAATCCCGATGTGCATTATATCTTTCCGCGCACGGGAGCAAGTTCAAAATCCACCGATGCTTTCATCGAGCAGTGGAAGGATTTTCTCGACTCCAATTCATACATGCCGCGCGAACTGTGGGCAAGGGCTATCGATGCAGGCAATACTGTGCCTGTCATCTACCGCAATGATGCCGATGAGATATCACGCACGGCAGCGCTCTCTTCGTATGCCTACCGCTACAAGACATATATAATATGGCTGCCCGAACGCATGCAGCCGGCTTGCGCCAACGCTCTGTTGAAGATTCTTGAGGAACCTTATCCCGACACTATATTCATTCTTGTCAGCAATGAGTCTGACAAACTTCTTCCCACCATATTCTCACGCACACAGCGGTTCAACCTGAAACCGCTGTCCGACGAACAGATTGCCATGTCTCTCATGCGGGCCGGTCTTCAGGAAGAGGAGGCGAGGGAAGTGGCGCGTCTCTCGGAAGGAAATATGCTGAAGGCGGTCGATATCGCAGGCGAAGGTGGGGAGATCAAGGAATTCTCTGCTTATTTCATTCAGATGATGCGCCTCGCATACGCCCGCAACGTAGCCTCCATGCGCATGCTCAGCGAGGCCGTAGCTGCAACGGGGCGTGAGAAAACATGCAGATATCTCTCATATTGCGCGCGGATGACCAGGGAGAGTTTCATCTTCAATCTGAAGATTCCGGAACTCAACGTCATGACTGCGACTGAGGCGGCTTTCAACACGAAATTCTCCCCTTTCATCAATAATCGCAACGTAGAGCCTATCATGAAGGAGACTGAAAGGGCTCATGCCGACATTGCTCGCAATGCCAACGCGCGGCTGGTCTTGTTCGACTTCCTGATTCGTCTGATGGTTCTGCTGCGCAAATGAGATGTCCATATTAGAAATTACATGAAATAAATCACAATATTCAAATCAAAACCGAAACTGAATATGAAACCCACTTTATTTATCCTTGCTGCCGGAATGGGCAGCCGCTATGGCGGGCTTAAGCAACTCGACACTCTCGGCCCTTCGGGAGAGACTATCATGGACTACAGCGTTTTCGACGCGCTCCGCGCCGGATTCGGCAAGGTTGTGTTCGTGATACGCCATGATTTCGAACAGGACTTCCGCGACAAGGTGATATCTAAATATGAAGGTCATGTGCCGGTGGAGGTGGTGTTCCAGGACATCCACGATCTGCCGGAAGGATTCTCTGTGCCTGAAGGAAGACAGAAACCATGGGGCACAAACCACGCTGTGCTGATGGCGAAAGATGTGATCAAGGAACCGTTTGTGGTGATAAATGCCGATGACTACTATGGCCCGGAAAGTTTCCAGCTTGCCTACGACACGCTCCAGAATCTCGAAGGAAAAACAGGTGAATACTGCATGATCGGGTTCATGATTGAGAACACTCTCAGCGAGAACGGCGGCGTGAGCCGCGGTCTTTGCCAGGTGGATGAAAACGGTTACCTCACCGGCGTGAAGGAATGCCATGAGATCCAGCGCAAAGGTGATGGGCTGGTGCATGTCGAAGACGGAGTTGAAAAACCGTTCCCGGCCGGCAGCAGCGTGAGCATGAACATGTGGGGTTTCACTCCCGATTACTTCGGCTACAGCGAACGCGCTTTCGTGAAGTTCCTTCAGGAACACGGCAACGAACTGAAATCGGAATTCTATATCCCGACCGTTGTCAACGACCTGATCCAAAGCGGTGAGGCTACTCTGAAAGTGGTTCAGACTCCTTCCAAATGGTTTGGCGTGACTTTTGCTGCCGACCGTGAGGCTACTGTGGCTCAGTTCAAGGCGCTCGTAGACGCTGGCGTATATCCGTCTCCTTTATTCTAAACTACCATTCTGCGGGTTGCGGATTAATCCGTAACCCGCTAAAAAGAAATACTAATGGCAACAAAAATATTGGTCACCGGTGGCACCGGTTACATAGGAAGCCACACTGTGGTGGAACTTCAGCAGGCTGGATACGAGGTGGTAATCATCGACAACCTTTCCAACTCCAATCGTGAAGTGCTCGGGGGCATTGAAGCAATCACCGGAATAGCTCCGACCTTTGTGGAAGGCGACTGCACTGACATTGAGACTCTGCGCAGACTTTTCAAAGAGAATCCCGGCATTAAGGGTATCATAAACTTCGCTGCATCTAAGGCGGTGGGTGAGAGCGTGCAGAAACCTCTTCTTTACTATCGCAACAACCTCAACACTCTTATCAACCTTCTTGAATGTATGCCCGAATATGATGTGAAAGGCATCGTATTCTCAAGCAGCTGCACTGTCTATGGCGAACCGGACGTGAATCCTATCGACGAGTCCGCCCCGATTAAACCGGCCACATCGCCGTATGGCAACACCAAGCAGATCTCTGAAGAGATAATCACCGACTATATCCACAGCGGCGCTCCTATTAAGAGTATCATTCTTCGATATTTCAATCCTATCGGCGCTCACCCCAGCGCTAAGATTGGTGAACTCCCCCTCGGCGTGCCGCAGAATCTCGTGCCTTATCTGACTCAGGCTGCAGCCGGAATCCGCAAGGAACTCACCGTGTTTGGCGACGACTACAACACTCCCGACGGAAGTTGTATCCGCGACTACATTGATGTGGTCGACCTGGCTAAGGCTCATGTGGTGGCGATGCGAAGGATGCTTGAAGGCGATGACACCGACAGCATAGAGATTTTCAATCTCGGCACCGGACGCGGAGTGTCTGTGCTTGAACTTATTAATGCTTTTGAGAAGTCTACCGGTGTGCCTGTGCCCCACAAGATCGGGGCTCGCAGAGAAGGCGATATCGAACAGATTTGGGCAATCCCCGACAAGGCAAACAATGTGCTTGGCTGGACTGCGTCTGTGCCGGTGGAGGAAACGCTGGCTAACGCATGGCGCTGGCAGTGTTCGTTATCCAGATAATACCATACATCGCCTGTCGGCCGCGACTATATGACACGTCGGCCGACAGGCTTTCATCCAACATACCATCATCATGAATAGATACAAACTGGTTGCGGCCTCATGTATGCTTATGGCTGCCGCTGCATCCGTAGCGGCCGGTCCTGTAAAGTTTCAACTGGATTTTACTAATCCGCTTGACGAGCGCGTAGTAGGTGTGCCGGTGGTCATACCATTGGCTGAGTATGGCGACGTAAAGACAGCAAACGTATATGGTTCGCACGATATCCCTTTCCAGCTTGACGATCTTGATCAGGACGGCGTGGCTGACGAACTGGTGTTTCTGCTTAACATCGATCCGGGCTACACCAAACATATAAAGATAACTCTCAACGACACCATAGGTCCGCAGACATTCGAACAGAAATCGCGCGCATATCTCAAATTGCGCGATGAGAAGAAGAAATATCCGGAAATAAAGTCGATCACTTATCCCGGGGATTCCAACAACTCCATAATCTACAATACTATTTACGGACATGGAGCCGTGATGGAAAGCATGCTCAACGCTTGGCGCATATACGTAGACAATCGGCAGAGCATTGACCTTTACGGAAAAAAATCCCGCCAGCTCGAACTCGAGACCACCGGCTTCTACACCACGCCCGAACAGTCGGCCCAAGGCTACGGTCGCGACATTCTGTGGGCGGGAAAATCTGTGGCCGCTGGATCTTTCAGAGGTCTGACTGCAGGACAGCCGGCGACTATCGACACCGTTAGTTCCAGGACGCAACGCATCATTGCCTCTGGCCCCATACGCTCCATAATTGAAGTGGAAGACAAGGGCTGGGTCATCAATGGCAAGAAGGTCAATATGCTCCAGAGATACACACAGTACGGTCTGAATCCTTATTTCACTGCCGAGATTTTCCTTGATGGTGAGGGCGCGGACCAGGTGTACTGCACCGGTGTGCAGAAAATTGGGGAAGATGGAGGTGAGGGGTTCATAGCTGACGGTGGACTTGCCGGAAGCTGGGGCACAAACCTCCCGGAGAAGCAATATCCGGAAATGACGGAGACTCTCGGCATTGGCATACAGGTGGATCCTTCAAATTTAGTGCGGGCTCGCGAGGATGACCTTAATTATCTTGTGGAGGTGAGACCGGATAAATCCGGCAAGATCACATATCATGTCAACTTCGTCTCTGCTATGGAGAAGAATGCTCCTTCCGACCTGGCCGGTTGGCGTCAGAGACTCGAACGCTGGTCGAGACAGATACTCGCTTCTTATCCGTCCAGAATCGTTTACTGACTAATTCTGAATTTATTACGCCCCGGGCTAAGACCCCGGGGCGTTTCATATGTTCACCGGGTAGTATTGCTGTCAGATACTGCGGATTATCTTCTCATTGGCCTTGTCTATGATTGCGGTGTCGAGGGAGGCAAGATAAATCTGGGTCGTAGACTCGTTGTCATGCCCCATACCCTCGCTGATGACACTAAGGGGAATTCCCTTCGACTTCGCCGCTGAAGCCCAGGAATGGCGGGCTACATACATGGTAAGGGGAATGCCGATGCCGAGTTGCTTGGCTATCTTTTTTAAATTATGGTTGATATTGTAGGCTGCATTGCGGTATGCATAATACTCATTGCCTCCCTCTTTTCTTATGATGGGAAGCAGATAGCGGGTGGAATTGCCGGGATATTTGTCAAGTATGGCCTGCATCTCCGGAGTCCAGGCCACTCGCAGTTGCTGTCCCGTCTTGCGACGCCGATACGTCACACTTCCGTTCCTGAGGTCCGACTTGCGGAGAAAGGCCATGTCTATAAGACTCATGCCTCGCAGAAAAAAACTGAGCATGAATATATCGCGCGAATATTCAAGCGCTGGAGAACACTGCAGATCCAGTCGTTTCAGCCTGCTTATGCATCTCAACGGCAACGCGCGTTTCACTGTCTTGTCTACTCCGGTGTCGACATTCCGGAATGGATTGCGGTTGTCGGTGAGATCTTCCACTACGGCCCTGTTGTAGACGGCACGAAGGATACGCATGTAGAACGACACTGTATTGGGACAATTCCCTCTACGTCTGTGCCATGCTTCATATTCCTGCATGATGGCATCCGAAAACATGTCGAACACTATGTCCTCATTGTCGCGGAAGGCCATAAAACTCCTCAGAGTGGCCCTGTAGGTCTCGGCTGTCCTGAACTTTCCATATTTCCTGAAGCGTGTTATCAATCCCTGCATATATTCCTGTCTCTTATACACATCTCCGAGCCCACG
>USNC01000102.1 GCA_900555915.1 uncultured Porphyromonadaceae bacterium
AGATAGTATCTCGGGAATTCAATGAAAAGCAAAAACCAGAAAGTCGCGATCATTCCTTTCCCGAAGAAATTGACCGAGAGCACCTGCAATATGCCGTCGATGAATTCGAATGTATAATAAAGCATCTCTATATTTTATTGGCGGCGGTCCTCAAGCCTCTCTATGAAGGTCTCCGCGTCGTCGCCGTGTGCGAATGTGTAGTTGCCCACAAGATCGAACTGCATGCCGCGGTGAAGTTTGCCGTAGTCCTCAAACTGCTCGCGCAATTCATATTCCATCTGTGCCTGCGCCGGGGCTATCGATCCCGGACTAACCCTGCGCAGAAAGTAGAAGTAATTGCCCCAGAGCGTGCTCTTGTAGTTGTAGAAGCGGCTCATGGCCTGAACCACGGGGGGGACCGCATACAGCGATTCGAAATCATCGGCCGTAGGGTCGAATACGTAGAACCTCGCCACTATGATGATATCCTCCGTGGCCTCTTCCTTGGAAAAGAGCCGTATGTATTCCTGAAAGTCGCGCATCGAGGAGTAGCCGTAGAAGCCTACCTGGCTCACCACGAGCTTATAGTCGGTCGATGCAAACGACCGTATCCCTTCCGGTGTGAACTCAAATTCCTCGATGTCTACTTCCTTTAGTTCGTCGGTGCCGTGTGTCCGGTGGCACGAGGTGCAGTAGACGTTCATGTTGGGATACATGAAACTGCTGCCGCATTCCTTGCATGTGTAGACCGACGAGGGCTTGTCGTAGTCCACTCCTATGTGGCGAAGGAAATGCTTGCACTTCGGGCAGCGCAACTCTCCGTCCCAGTGATATGCGGATTCCGGCGACACGTTCGCGCACCGGAAATGATGGATCACTGCCTCTTCGTGTAGATTTGTGCTGTCGCACTTGGTGCAGCGTTCCAGAAAGAGAAGATGGCTGCTCGAGCATGTCGGGCATACGTGTATCTTGTGTATGAAGCGGGTGCGCTTTATGTAGCCGAGCCTCAGCATCTGCTCGTGGAAGAAATGGCGCTCCTGCATCATCATCTGCGACTGGGTCTCGTTCCAGAGCGTGTGGTAATACACCGACATGTAGCCCGAACTCAGACCCGGGGTGGGCTCCGACGAGAATGTGAACTGGCGCCTTGATATCGAATAGCGGCACAATCGGAATATCTCTTCGGCATGGGTCACCACCGGAGCCGTGCCCAACAGGAAGTTAAGGCTGCGCATGTTGGCATAGATCTCCTCTATCCCCTGCGCCATGGCGTGGTCGAGAGGGTGCGTCGCGTAGCCGTCTACGGTCACGTCTGAATTGCCGAGCCATCCCTTGAAACGTTCCGTCACGAAACATGGCTTGTAGCGGCATTTCTCCGACCATAGCGGCGAGGCATACCGGATGGCAAGTTTGTTGCGGTCCATTATCGGCGACATGACATTTATATACATGGCGTCGAAATCCTCAAACATAAGTTCAGGCTCGAGGTCCACGTCAAGCACGTCGTTGATCACGAGGATGCGCCGCCTGTTGTGGTTGGAGACTATGTTGTATCTTTTATCTTGTGGCTCACTCATTGTCGTTGATGTTATTTGTGTCGAGCACCCATGCGTCGTCGAATGCGCTGTGCTCTTTCCTTATCCTTCCTGTCTCTTTTCTGGCAGTCTGCTCGGAGTCGGACCGGTAGAGGTAAACGTATATCTTTTTCCCCTCCCTTATGGTCCCGGCTCCCGTCAGCCCTGCCTTGACGGCTCTTTCCAGCTGGATGCCGGCGGCTTTCTCATTCCTGTAGAGTCCTGCCACCACTGCGTAGCGTCCTTTCCCGGCTGTGTGTCCGGTTTCGGTTTTGTTCTCTGATGCAGTCGTCTTTGCAGGCTCTTTTCCCTTTGATGCCTTTGTCTGTTCGCGCGGTGTCGTTTGCTGTGGCTTGCCGGCTGCTTTGGATGTTTCCTTTGTTGTGGCGCCGGAGCGCATGTCCTGCTCGGACTGCTCCGGAAGATTTTTTGCGTCGTAGTAGGTCGGGGCCTTTCCTCCGGTGTCGCTGACCACGCCGTCGTCTTTCAATATCAGTCCTTTGCCCACTTCGTAAAGCATCACACGGTGCACTTCCGGCTCGTCTTCCCACGGGAAGAGATTGCGGATCTTTACTTTCACCGGCAGCCCCGCCGTGGCGCTCCAGAATGGTATGATCTGTCCTTCGTCGATGCTCAGGATCGCTATCAGCGCCTTGTTGGCTTTTGCAAAATAACTTCTGAGATTTTCCGGCACATCTTCCGATCTGACTCCTGTCATCACCACATGGGCCTGGAAACTGAGTTCATCGTTGACATATACCTTGGCCGGCATATTGTCTTTTATTTTCGATGTCAGATTGACCGGGACGTATGCCACCACCTGCAGGTTGTTGTCCTTGAGGTCGAGGTGCTGCATGTCGATTATCTCCTCTTTCTCGAAAAATATCATCCCGAGCGGAGCCTGCACGTTGGTGATGAATCCGTCTTTGTTCGATATGTTGTAGCGTATCGAGTAGGAGTCGCTCCGCGAGTAGGGGTTCTCATATATCTGTGTGCCTCCCTTGCGCGCCCTGTTTCTGCCTCTTGGCCCGAATTCCACATCGTGCAGCAGTCTGGCCACTTCCGCCAGTTGCGCCCGCAGTGCGTTGAGAAGGGCTTCCGATTCGCGGAGCTCGCGTTCGAGATCCATCTTGTGCGAATTGTCTGAAAGTCCGAAAGAGATGTTGTGCCCCTCGAGGGCTATCTGTTTGCGGAGCTCGGCTATTTTCACCTGAAGCACCTGTATCTTCTGTGCCAGTTCGTTGTATTGCAGACGCAGGTTGCGTCCGTTCTGAAGCACGGACGGCTCATCGTTGGGGTTTACCTCGAGCACGAGCCAGTCAAGCACATAATAGGAATAGAGCGTGTCGCCCACATGCACTATGTCGCCCGGATTCACATACACGCTGTCGAGATATATGTCGTAAGGTGCCCTCACCTTGTTGATGTCGATATGGATGTAGGCGTCATATTCCGTATAGAACGATTTGTCGATGGCATAGAGTGTGGCCAGCGAGCATATCACGAAGATGATCACTCCGGCTATTATCTGCTGCCGGTTGATCTTTTTCTTGCGTTGCCGCAAGATCGCTTCTATGTTGTCTTTCTCGTCGAGAGATCGGTAGGTGAAGTTTCTCATTTCGTGGAGTCTGAGAGATTATGGATAGTGCAGAAGTCGCCCACGCTTTCGCCTGTCAGGAATTTGGCGAGCGATGCGATCTGCTGGTCGCGGCTGTATTGGAACTCGAGCAGCCGCTCCAGACATAGCAGATATGCGTTGTATTCTTTCATCCGCGCGAGGCGGTTGTATTCTCCGTGGCGGTTGCCGTACGCTTGGCTGCGCATCTCTAAGTAGCGTCTGAGTTCGATGCTTCTCTGATACTCGCCCTGTATCGATCTGTTGAGCCGGTCTACTTCCGTCGCTACATAGCCCACCTCGTCGGAGATCTGCCGCATACGCAGATACTGCTCGGCGCCTATGGCGCGGCTTTGAGCTCGCAGGGCATCGCGCTGGCGCGACGCTGTGTTGTTGATCGGTATTTTGAAGTATATGCCGGCGTCAAGATTGCTTGAGTTTGGCAGATAATCGCGTGTGTAGTAGGAGTATCTGATGAATGGGGAGGCATCCACGTCGTTCCAGTAGCTCGTGTTGCGCGCCCTTTGCTCCGCAAGGTCCATCCTGCGGCGCGCTATCTTGAAGTCGGCCTGGTTCTGCTCCACATATCTCAGGAAAGATGCGGTGTCAAGTGTCACTGTCATCGCGTCCGGACTGGAGAGGCTGGCCGACTCGATTCCCGCTACGCTCAGTCCCATTAGTTTTCTCTCTGCCTCTGCCTTTTCGCTGAGTGTCAGCATTATGTCGTCGCTGCTTATGTTTTGCGACTGCAGCAGAAACATGTAGGCGTCCGTGAGCAGACGCAGGTTGTGCACTCTGTGGGTCAGGATGGCGCACATGGCGGAGTCATGTCTCGAGCGGTAGAACTCTCGCTGGCGTGCATATTCTGTCCCTCTGGTCTCTTTGGCATAGGCGAGACGGTCGATGTCTGCCTTTATTTCCGCTTCCTTTATTTTACCCTTCGGCTTGAAAAGGCCGCTGTTGAAGAAATTCCATCGTAATTCCGCCTGGAATTTGGCATTGTAGCGCGACACCGCGTCATCGTCGTCGATAAACCCGAGGTCTTTGTCAAGGCGATAATATGTCTGTCCGGTGAGTTGCAGCCCTGTCGCGCTTCTGATGAGTTTCTCCTCCGCCTTTAGCGATTGACGCATCGCTTCCCCGTAAAGTGAGTCGGCAAGAAGGGTGTCGCCGTATTTCCGTGTGGCGTCGAGAAATATGTCCCGGTTGTTGTCTTGTTTCTCCCGGTTGCTGAATATCAGCGTGTCGAGCACTGTGAAACGTTTGTCAAACCGCGCGAGTATGGAGTCGGACTTGAACAGCAGGTCCGACTGGGCGCATGCCATTAGCGATACAAGTATCATCAATGGCAAGAAAAATTTTCGTTTGGATGACATTGTTGAGTCTTTCTTGGATAAATCAACTACAAATATAGCGGATTTGCGCGTCATACGCAAATCTTTTTTCATATTTTTTCTTAAATACAGTATGATTCCGCACTTTCCGCGGAGTTACGGCTTATGATGTGACTAAATTAAAAAGCACCGGGTGCTCCGGTGCTTTTTAATTTATGGATTCAGAAGTTGCGACTGAACTGGGTTATTTTCTCATCTTCAGCACTTCGAGTCCGTTGCGTCCGTAGGCTATGTAGATAAGGTCGCCCACTTTCTGCACGTAGTTTGCTGAATATGATTCGCTGTCTTTGTAGTTGCGGTTGTAGCGGGCCACTCGTTTCATGCTGTTCTTGTCGAGAACTATCATGCCGACCGCGCCGTTTGCCACATACACATATTGGTCGTCAACTGCAAGACCGTTGGCAAGAGGTTTGCCTTTGTAGTCAGGGTTGGTTTCAAGTTTCTCGTCTATCCAGCTGTAGCTGCCTGCGAGTTGTCCGGTCATGCTGTATTTGGCCACACCCTTTTGTCCGAGTGCGATGTAGATGTGGTTGTCGCTGATTGCTATCACATTCTTGCCGTCGAGCGGAGTGATCACCTTGCCGGTGGAGAATGTGCTCACTGGTGTGCCCCATGTGTTGTAGACTGTCACTGTGCCGAGTGTTTCCTCCACTCCTTTCTCGTCAAGGCTGAGTGTCACGATATAGCCTTCTCCCTGTGCTATGTGTTTTGCGGAGCCGGTGGTGGCGATAAAGTCGGTGGCTGTGGTGAGATCGTTGACTGCAAACGACTGGAAGCCCTGATAGGATGCGATGCGGAAGAAGTCGCCGTCGCGTATGATGCAGTTGCCTGAGGAGCCTCTGCTGCCTTCTGTCTTCTTGTAGAGATTGTAGAGTGTCATCACCTCTCCGCGTCCTTCTGTGTCCATCTCATATTTGCCGAAGTTGCCGTCGTCGCCGAGCTGGATCACTCCGAGAGTCGCGCCGTAAGCCTTGGTGTCGCCGGTGGCATACACCTTGTTGTCGTCTACTATCAGGTGATTGAAGTCGAAGTCCTGGTTCATCAGCCATGATGAGATCTCTGCCTTGTTCTCGTTGACGTCATAGACCTCCACGCAACCCATGTGCTTGCTGATGGGTACCCATTCCTCTGCGTTGTCGCCGTAAGCCTCGTTGAGGTGGTATGACACGTATGCGCGGTTGCCTACAGGCTGCACGCAGGTGGCCGAGAGGTGATGGTGCTCGTGTGTCGGGCCGTCGATCACTACAATCGGGTCAAACGGCTTGTCGTCGGGAGTGCCGTTGCCGGGGTTGCAGCCCTCTTTCTCGATATAGTCTGTCTCTTATACACATCTCCGAGCCC
>USNC01000103.1 GCA_900555915.1 uncultured Porphyromonadaceae bacterium
ACAGCTGCTGCTGTGTTGACATAGTTGCCGGCCGCGTCCATGCTGCCCGGTGCTGTCTTGCAGATCATCTCCGCTTTTCCGTCGCCGTCGAAGTCATATACCATGAACTGGGTGTAGTGTGCTCCGGAGCGTATGTTCATGCCGAGGTCGACGCGCCACACCAGTGTCCCGTCGAGTTTGTAGCAGTCTATGATGGTGTTGCCGGTATATCCGTTCTGGGAGTTGTCTTTGGCATTTGTCGGATACCATTTCATGAAGAGCTCCATTTCTCCGTCGCCATCTATGTCTCCGACGGAGCAGTCGTTGGGCTCATAGGTGTAGTCCTCGCCGGAAGGAGTCTTGCCGCCATCGGGAAGGCTCAGCGTCATCTCTTTCGACGATGCCCATTTCATGGGTGTGAATTCCTCCACCACCTCATCGCCGAGCATGGCCTTGATGATGTATTCCTGGGTCATTTTCCCTTTGGCGTCCTTATAGTCGGTGGAGTTGGTGATCGGCGTTGTGTTGATTTTCTTGCCGTCTCGGTAGATGTCGAAATAAAGAGTGGGGTCGTCGGACTCGAAACTTCTCCACGAGAGATAAGGAGAACGTCCGGATGGCATTATTACCGCAGCGCGGTTGAGTTTTTCCGCGGTGAAATCCCGGGAAAAAGCCGTAGGCGCGGCCATTAGGGCTGCCAGCCCTGTGACAAGTAGTTGATGTTTCATAATGTATTCGGATAGTTGAACACACAAAATTACGATAAATATTCGTGATATGCAAACCCGGAGCCTCAATTTTAGCGCAGGGCTGAAACTGAGACTCCGGTTAAAGAAAATCTCCGGTGTGCGGCAGGAGTGCCGGCAGTTGAGATCACATTCTCAGCAGCGGCGATTCGTCGTCGGAGTTGTTGAGAGAGCGGCGCGATGACCGGAAGATGGATCCGAAATCGGTGGAGTAACTCACGGAAAGAACTATCATGTTGGCGTTGTTCTTTATGTATCGGTCCTTGACGTAGGGATTCACGTCCGAGTATCCCCATGAGGGATATTTCGTGCCCTTGCTCTCGAACATATACATCCAGCTTGCGCCAAAACTCCAGTGCTTGTCGGGCTTATAGTCGAGGCTCAGCGAGTCGCCGTTCTCGTCTTTGCCCACATAGTTGCCGTTGAGATACTTGCCCGGTATCTTGCGCCAGTATGACACGGTGAAGGGCCCTTTGTTCCACCAGATGGAGAAATTGGCGTCAAACGAAGTCAGATGATGACACCAGTCATGGCCCATCGTCTCGTAATGGCTCAGTCCGAGACTCACATTCGCCCCGAATCCCGCTATGTCGTTGAGACGCAGGTTCAGATTTGCTCCCGCATTCCAGGCACGGCGCGCGTTGATCGATTGCGACAGAAACATCCGCTCGCCGAGATACCGCATGTCGCTCATCACGAAATTCCCGGTCTGCCGGTAGGAGAGGGCGAGCGATGCGTTGAATTTCTTCAGGCGGAAAGCCGGCGTCAGCCTGTAGTGGAAGTTCTCTGACACTTTAAGGTCGGGATTGCCGTTTGAGACCAGATAAGGCGTCTGTTGCTGCGGATAGTCGGTCAGCGATGAGAGCGACGGTATGCTCGGCGTGTATTGGAAAGATGCCCGGAGGTTCCATTTCTGCGAAATGTTCCACTGCGCCTGCACCGTGGTCAGGTTCCGGATGAAATGACGTTTGTTCAGGTCGTTCTTTATCCAGTAGAGTTTGGCTCCTGTGGCCACTGACAGATTCACCCTGCCTATCTGCTGTCCAAACCTGGCATATATATAGTTGTTGTTTTCTGTCAGCACCGGTTCGTAAGCTGTGGTGAGATAGGTGTTGGTGCTGTGCGAGATGGTGTTCTGATAGCCGGCCGATAGGGATGTGCGTCTGGAAAACTGATGCGTGTAGCATATCTCGCTGATGAGCGAGCGGCGGCGGCTGTCCACATCCATCACATAGTCGGAGGTGGAGCCGTCGCTGAAGGTGTAGAGGTTGGAACGCCGGTAGTCGCTCCCGCTGAGAGTGCCTACCACCTGCACTTCCAGCGAGTTGTGCGGGTTGAAGTCGCGTTTGAAGAATAGGTCGAGCGATGGTGCGAGATCCTTGTTCCTCGTCACGTTGCTGTTTTCGTAGTCGCCGAGGAAGGTGTCGGCGGTTGTGGCGAGTGTCCGGCTCTTGCGCGTCAGGGCTGTGGTGCGGAATGTAGCCGAGAAAAGGGTGGCGGCATTCGGAAGATAGTCATATTTCAGCGAGAGGTTGTTGTAGAAGTAGTTGAACGGGTTGCGGTCCCGCTCTTCGATGTCCACGCGGAAGTCGTCGCCTATGTAGCTCTCCGATGAGTTGTCGAATACATCCTGATAGTTTCGCCAAGAGGGATTGTAGGAGAGGGTGAACTGCGAGGGTCCCTGGTGATAGGACGCGCGCACGTTGCCGTCCACAAACGCGGTGTTCAGGGCGCTCCGTCCCCAGATGTAGACCTGACCGCCGTCGTCACGCTTCTTCAGTGTGACGTTGATAAAGCCGTTGTTCCCTTTGTCGGCATATCTGGCGGGAGTTATTCTGGAATACTCTATTTTGGATATGTCTTTGGGCTGCATGGCGTTGAGGTCGTTGATGGTCGAGGGCACTCCGTTGATTAGGATCACCGGTGCTCCGCCGTCTACGCTTATGGTCCGGTTGATGGGATTGGCTTCCAGCCCGTCGAGAGGCAGCTTCTGGAAAAGGCTCAGCGATGAAGCCGATGCCTTCACGTCTGCGATGGAGGGATATAGTATCGTGCGTCCGTCGGCTTCTATCGTTCGGCTGCCGGTCACCTGCACTTCATCGAGCATTCTCCCCTCGGAAAGATAGATTGTGCCGGTGTTTATATTTTTGCCGGAGGCGATCATGATTCTTGAGGGTGAGTATCCCACCATGGAGACTTCGAGCACAAGTCCTGTCTTAGCGTCCGTGTTTAGTTCAAAAGCACCGTTGATATCCGAGGTGGTTCCGCCTGTGAGTTTCGAATCGGCGAAGAGTCTGCATGAAGCGCCCGCTATCGCCGTGGAATCGCTGTCGGAGCAAATCCTGCCCTGTATAGTTCGTGCCGCCGCAGGCGGAAATGAGAGCAGCATGCCGAGCACAATAATAAGAATACGAGTCATATCTGATAGTGTCATATCAATTTGAGAATGATTCTCAATGTCAATTATTAAGGACTTTAAGGTCGTTAAGGTCTTTAAGGTCTTTAAGGTCTTTAAGGACTTTAAGGACTTTATTCGGTCTTCAAAGCTTCTGCCGGCGATACTGACATCGCTTTCCGGGCGGGCAGGCATGAGCCTACCAGGATCATCAGGGCTATGAGAGCCCAGGTGATCACACTGCAGCCTATGAAGCGGGCCCAGTCAAAGTAGACCCCCCAGTAGTAGGTGTTCAACTCATAGTGTGCCACTGCCGCGCATATGGCGATGGAAATGGGCGTCACGGCCAGCAGGATTATCTCTCCCTCCGACACGATGCGGCGGAAGATGTCGGTTCGGGTGGCACCGTTGGCCATGCGGAGCGCGATCTCCGGAGTGCGCAGCGAAGTGCGGAACCAGAAGGTGCCGAGCACTCCTAAGAAGATGTTGAGCAGAAGGAAAAGACTCCAGAGCACTGTCTTGCGCATATCCTGCTCCGACGAGAGGTTGTATTGATCCCGGATAGTATCGAAGGAGTCGACTGCGGCAATATACCAGTTGCCAACCCGCAGGTTGCCTACGGCATCCTTCATCAGATTTTCAGCGAAATCCTTGTCCATGTTCTCGCGCACGCGCACCACTGTCTCGTTGGCGTAGTATTTGCTTTTCCCCTCAAGCGGCATTATGAACGACGGAAGGTTGTATGCGGTCCGGTAGTCGCTGTAGCGCAGCGTCTTGAAGACCTTTGTGAGTCTCCACTGGATGGAATCGTTGCCGGAGTGGAAATCTTTGCCGACATAGGGCTGCATTGACTCTACGCCATATTTGTAACGCAACATGTTGGCGTCTGCCATGAAGGAGTTCCACGGCATATTCTCGAGTGTCTGAGCCATTTCATCCGGAGTCTCGCCGTTGGCTCCCTCTATGCGGAACACCCGTATGAAACCGGGAGTGACCCATCGCTTGTGGTAGTAGTTCGAGAGGGTGTCGATGCTGAGTGGTTGCCAGCTGTCGCTGGGATTGTAGAAGTAGGAGTTCACTCCTTGTCCGACTGCCTCGATCTCCGGCCTGGTTTCCAGACGGCGTATGAGCTCGGCCTGTTCGGCGAAATATTGATCGTCATTTTCATAGGGATGGTAATCCGGACTTTTCTCGTTTAGAAGCGACACTGTCAGCCGGTAGCAGTGCTCAGTATCGAAGCCGAGTGGCTCGTGGTAGATGGAATATTTCACCCACAGCTGGTCCGTAAGCCACCACATCACGGCACTCACTATCAGCAGTTCCACCGCAAGCCATATGTTGGTGCGCCATTCATTGGCGATCTGTCGTAATAATTTCCTTTTCATTTTTACATCAGTTTTTGCCAGCGAGGGCGTTGACTACGTTTGTGCGGGCTGCCTGAAGTGCCGGCAGCGACACTGAGAGTATGTTGAGGATAAGGCAGAAGATAAGGGCCAGTCCGAAGGTGTTCCAGTTAAGCAGCATCATGGGGGAGACGTTGGTCACGCTTCCTGAAGTGGCCTGGGCGGCGAACACCGACTCCGCGCCGAAAAACGCGAACGCCACCGAGAGGGCGAGTCCGATGATGCCTGCCACGATTGTGATGAGGAGGTTTTCGATGAAGAGGTCGGTGAGGATATTTCCGCGGGTGGCTCCGAACGCTCTCCGCACTCCGATTTCCTCACGGCGCCGAGTCAGGCGGCTGTGGGTCATCGACGAGAGATTGACCGCCGGCACCAGCAGCAGTATCGCCCATGTGAAGTATCGGATCCGGCGCGTGGCGGCCATGTCGGGTGACATGTTGACCCATTTTGTAGCCACAGCGGTTTCCTGATCGTATGGCCGTTCGCGCAGTTCAAACTTCCAGCCGTTTATTTTCGCCTCCTCTTCGAGTTTTGCCATCAGTTTCCTGTATTCCTTCTTCACTTCAGGAAAGTCGGCCTTTGAGTGTGGCAGGATTACGGCGTGCAGACTTCCCATGTAATCACACCAGCTGTTATTTGAAGAACCGTTGGCCGTGTATGGCACCCACACTTCCGAGAATGCCTGGGTGGCGAGTGTGCTCACGTCGCGTACCACACCCTTCACGGTGTAGGGCACATGGTTGATGCGCAGTTCGCGTCCCGCAGCGTCGGCGGTGCCGAAAAGACGCCTGGCAGTGGTCTCCGACATGACGGCTACAGGTTTGCCGCTTTCGAACTCACCTTTGTCGAAGGGCTTGCCTGAGATGAACGTGAAGTCCATCACTTTCCAGAATCCGTGGTCCACACCCAACATGAGAGCACCGAAAGCCTTCCCCGACGCATCGGAGAGCAAAGCCTCCCACTGCCAGTCCATCACACCCACAGCCTCGGGCGTCTCCATGGCGTAAAGCACCTGGCGCACCATGTTGTAGCCCATGCCGCCGTTGCTTTGCATACCATTGTCCCATCCCTCGTTGTAGATGGAAGCCCCGTTCACCACCAGCCAGCGGTCGCGGTTCGACTCCGGAGCGTAGGGGGCAATGAGTATATCCTCACTCATCACCGCCATCATGATCATGAAGATGGCGAGTGCCGTGCCTGCTATGCTCACCCAGCTCACCAGCGGCTGCGCCTTGATCGAGGCCACCGCCTGCTTGAAATATCTTCTTAAATTCATATCTTTTAATAAGTTGCCTTGTCAGAATGACAGGCGGTTCTAAATCTGTCTCTTATACACATCTCCGAGCCCACGA
>USNC01000104.1 GCA_900555915.1 uncultured Porphyromonadaceae bacterium
GTCGGCAGCGTCAGATGTGTATAAGAGACAGGTGTATTGGAGTGCTAATACACTAAGTCAATCCCCAAAATTGAACTTCCATCATATATACAACAATATATATACGATTTCTTCAAAACCAAACGCAATTTCCAGTCACTGACACGCCGGTGCCTACGGCTGTATGGTTGCGCGAAAAGACATAAGTCATGAATCTTGAATCGACAGGAGATACAGTAATCTCACTTCGCGACATCAACAAGACCTATCCCGGTGCCGTGCCGCTTCACGTGCTAAAAGACGTGTCGCTCGACATAGCGAGAGGTGAACTCGTATCCATCATGGGTGCGTCAGGTTCGGGTAAGTCTACCTTGCTCAATATTCTCGGTATTCTGGACAACTACGACTCCGGATCCTACATGCTTGATGGCGTCGCGATCCGCGACCTGTCGGAAAACCGCGCCGCCGAATTGCGCAACCGCATGATAGGGTTCGTCTTCCAGTCGTTCAATCTGATCAACTATAAGAACGCCCTTGAGAATGTGGCCCTTCCGCTCTTCTACCAGGGCGTTGGGCGCAAAAAGAGAAATGCCATGGCCATGGAGCAGCTTGAGCGTATGGGGCTTGCCGACAGGGCACACCATCTGCCCGGCGAACTCTCCGGAGGGCAGAAGCAGAGGGTGGCCATAGCGCGGGCCATCGTCACCAACCCCTCGCTCATACTCGCCGACGAACCTACCGGCGCGCTCGACTCCCGCACATCCAAGGAAGTGATGCAGGTATTCCGCGAACTTAACGAAAGCGGCATGACGATCGTCATCGTCACCCACGACCCGGGCGTAGGCGCCGCCACCAACAGAATAATACGTATCGTCGACGGACGTATAGCACCCGGCGAATAATCTGATTTCAAGTATGTTTGATCTGTTTCGCGAGATTTCGCAAACCATAAGAAACAACAAACTCCGCACTTTCCTGACAGGAATCGCGGTGGCCTGGGGCATCTTCATGCTCATAGTCCTGCTCGGAGTGGCGAGGGGTGTCGTCAACAACTTCAACAAGAACATGGCCGACAACTCCTCAAACTCCATACGCCTCTGGAGCGGCAACACCTCCATCGCCTACAAGGGATACAAGGAGGGGCGTTGGGTGCGGATGAACGACAAGGATATGCCCGATATCCTGAAAGATGTAGACGCCGCAGGCGCGGTATCCGTAACAGGCAACGCGTCCGGATTCAACATCGTCGGACCGAAAGACTACATTTCCGGCGGTTTCGAGGCTGTATTTCCGGATGAGGCACGCACACAGCGTATCACCGATATAAAAGGACGTTTCATCAACGACCGTGACAACTCCGAACTCCGGCGTTCCATCGTCCTCTCGCGCAAGAACGCCGCGATGCTCTTCGGCGAGGCTGACTCGGCGCTCGGCAAGGAGATCAAGGCCATGGAACTGTCATGGAAAGTGGTCGGAATCTACGACCATCGCTGGAGATCCGGTTCGTTCGTGCCTTACAACACCTACAAGGCCATCACAGGAAATGACGGCTACGTAGACGAGATGACAGTACGCGTAGACGGCCTGAATACCGAACAGCAGGCGAAGGAAGCCGAAGCGGAAATACGCACAGTGCTCGCACGAAACCACGAGTTCGACCCGGCCGACGAGAACGCCATATGGATCTGGAACCAGTTTGCCAACATGCTCTCTACCGCGCAGGGACTCAATTACCTCAACATCGCAGTCTGGGTGATCGGCATTCTTACCCTCCTCACAGGAATCGTGGGCGTCAGCAACATCATGTTTGTCTCCGTGCGCGAGAGGGTTCACGAAATCGGTATCAGACGTGCCATCGGTGCCAAACCGAGAAGTGTCATAATGCAGATTCTCGCCGAAAGTGTAGCCATCACCACAGTGTCGGGATATATCGGTATCGTGGCTGGAATGGCGGTGCTACAGTTGTTGAAACCCGTGCTGGAGGGCCTCGACGGCTTCTCCAACCCGACTGTGGATATCTCCATTGCCATCGAAGTCACTGTAGCGCTGATAATCGCCGGCGGAATCGCCGGCCTCTTCCCCGCTATAAAAGCCACTAAAGTCAAACCCGTAGAAGCTCTCCGCGACGAATGAAAACATCTATTTTTGATCTGGAAAACTGGCGGGAGATAGGCGCCACCCTCGCCCGCAACAAGACGCGGACATTCCTCACCGCATTCGGCATTTTCTGGGGCACTGCGATGCTCGCGATGCTGTTCGGTGGCGCACGGGGTTTCGAGGGTCTGATGCGACGCAATTTCGCCGGATTCTCCACAAATCTCGGAGGCGTTTTCGCCGACCGGCGAACCATCCCCTACAAGGGGTTCAATAAAGGATCCCGGTGGAATCTCAACACTCGCGACGTGGAACTGATTCGGCAGCTTGCTCCGGCTATCGAATACAGCTCTGAGATGAACAACCGCAGTGCGAATGCCTCCTACGGCTCGAAATCTAAGGCCACCACCATAGCCGGTGTCGACGGTGACTACGCAAAGATCATGATTCCGGTCATCAATGAGGGGCGATTCATCAACACTACCGACGTGATGCAGCAGAGAAAAGTGGCGGTTATCGGCAAAAATATGGCCACCTCGCTTTTCGGCGGCGAATCTCCCGTTGGTAAACACGTCAATCTCGACGGCATCTATTTCATGGTGGTGGGAGTCGCTTCCCAACTTTCCGATGCTTCGGTCGGCGTCCGCCTCGACGACAGTTTCATACTCCCCTCCTCAACCATGAGAAACGCCTACAACTGGGGAAATACCGTAGGATACTTCGTCTACACCGCCCCTGCGGGTCATAAACCGTCTGAAAACGAGCCTGTCATGCGGCGGATACTCTCTTCGCAGCATTCCATAAGTCCGGAAGATACAAACGCAGTTGAGTTTATGGACATTTCCGAACAGTTCGAGATGATCGACAATCTTTTTCTCGGAATCTCGCTCCTCGCTCTGTTCGTGGGCTTCGGTTCGCTCTTCGCCGGGGTAATCGGCGTGGGCAACATCATGTGGATTGTGGTCAAGGAGCGCACCCGGGAGTTCGGCATCCGGCGCGCCATAGGTGCAAAACCGCTCGACATCACCGTGCAGGTGCTGAGCGAGAGCATTCTGCTCACTATCATAGCCGGAACGCTCGGGGTATGCTTCGGGGCGCTCGTGCTCGGTGTCGCCGATCATCTGACTTTGGACCCTGTGCTCGGACACGCCGGATTTGAACTCAACTTCTGGGTGGCCTTGGCAATTGTGGCGGCGTTCTTTCTCCTCGGTTCGGCTGCCGGAACCATTCCCTCCCTGAAAGCCATGAGAATCAAACCCATCGAGGCGATCAACGACAAGTGAGGCCTCTTCCCCCTCCAGCCTCCCCTTTTCAGGGGGCGGGAGATACCTGAAGTAAAATTTAGACAACAAAGCATATGAAAAAAGCATTGAAAATCTTTCTTGCAGTTGTGGTCGTCGCCATCGTGGCAGGCACCTTCTACTTCCTCTGGCGTAATTCCCAGCCGGAAAAGGAGTATTACGCAACTGTGGAGCCGGCTACTACCGATATCCGGCGCACTACCGTGCTAAACGGTAAAATCGAACCCCGCGACGAGATTCAGATCAAACCCCAGATCTCCGGCATCATCTCCCAGATTGATGTCGAGGCCGGCGACTTCGTGCATGAGGGCGACATCATCGCGCGCATCAAGGTCATTCCCGAGGCCTCGCAGCTCTCATCTGCCCAGTCGCGCATAGATGCGGCCCAGATCGAGACCGACGACGCTCTCGTCAAATTCAACCGCAGCAAGGAGCTCTTCGATAAGAAGGTCATCTCGCGCGAGGAGTTCGAGAATGCCGAGAAGGCTCTCAAGTCGGCCCGCAAGGATCTAGAATACGCGAAAGATTCATACCGTATCATCAAGGAAGGCGTATCCCAGTTCAACGCTCAGGAGAGCAACACCCTCGTACGCGCCACCATCACCGGTCTCGTGCTCGATGTGCCTGTCAAGGTCGGTTCTTCAGTCATACAGGCCAATACCATGAACGACGGCACCACCGTGGCTACCATAGCCGATATGACCAACCTCATTTTCAAAGGCAACGTCGACGAGACCGAGGTGGGGCTGCTGAAGCCGGGTATGACGATGGATATCACCATCGGAGCCGCTTCCGACATCCACCCCTCCGCAGTGCTTGAGTATATATCGCCCAAAGGCACCGAGAACAACGGGGCCAACACCTTCGAGATCAAGGCCGCCCTCACGGTCGACGATGTCTCCGCCCTCCGCTCCGGCTACAGCGCCAACGCCACAATTCTCCTCTCTGAGGCGAAGGATGTGCTCGCCATCCCGGAAAGCGTGGTCTCTTTCGAGAAAGACAGCACTTATGTCTACGTGCGCACCGACACTCTTCCCGAACCCAAGTTCGAACGGCGAGCGGTCGAGACAGGTCTCTCGGACGGAATAAACATCGAGGTGAAGAAAGGAATAAGCAAATCCGATGTCCTGAGGGCAGAAAAAATCGACCGTCAATGATGAGCAGGATATATGAGGCGATATGCGCAGTCTGCATCCTCGCGTCGGCATGTGGCTCCGCAGATGTCCGGGCAGAGGGCTGGAGTCTCGACCGCTGTGTGGACTATGCGCTCGAGCATAATATCGACGTGCGCCGGCAGATGCTGGAGGTGCGTCAGGGAGAACTCGCCGTGCGCGAGGCAAAAGACCGTGTGCTTCCCAATCTGAGCGGCTACGGTTCGGAGAATTTCAATTTTGGCCGTGGCCTCTCGGCCGACAATACCTACGTCAACCGCAACACAAGTTCCTTTTCCGTGGGTGCCCAACTTTCCCTGCCTCTCTTCCAGGGTCTTAGGGTGGTGCGCAATGTGAGATATTCCGGCACTTCGCTGCGCGCTCTCGTGGAGCAGTCGGAGGCTGTCAAGGATGATGTCACGGTCAATGTGATTGCGCAGTATCTGCAGGCTCTCTACGCCCGTGAGAATCTCGGTGTGGCGAGGATGAGCCTGACGGTGTCGCTCGACGAACTGCGCCGCCGCGAGCAATTGCTTGAGGCCGGAAAGATACCGGAACTCGATCTGTATGAGGCCAGGGCGCAGGTGAGCCGTGATGAACTGACAGTGGTTAATGCGGTCAATGACAGTGTCATGGCCCTGCTCGACCTTGCCAACCTGCTAAACCTTGGCGGAGATACGGAGTTTGACATAACGCCCCTCGACTTCAGCGACGACGAGGTTGTACCTACGGTCGACGAGGTATGGGGCGCGATGCTCGTCGGCAACCACAGTCTCAAGGCTGCGTCGATACAGCGCGAGGCGGCCGGGCAGAATGTCGCGCTCTCGAAATCGGGCTATCTGCCTACTCTCTCGTTCAGCGCCGGACTCGGCACCAACTACTACAAGACTTCCGGTTTCGACAACGGTGCCTTCGGCGAGCAGATGCGGCAGAACTTTTCCAAATCGCTCGGCTTCTCGCTCAATATCCCGATTTTCGACGGTTTCAGCACACGCAATTCCGTGGCGCGGGCACGTCTGCAGCAACTAAATGCCGATCTGAATCTTGAGAATACGAAGCAGTCGCTCTACAAGACCGTCACCACGGCACACGCGCAGGCGGTGGCTGCGCAGCGCAAGGAGCGGACCTCGGCCACTACTGTAGAGTCCACCCGCGCCGCTTTCGAGGCCATGAAAGTGAAATACGACAACGGCCGCGCCAACGCCACTGAATATGAAAAGGCCAAGGCCGACTACACCAACGCGCTCGCCGACCGCCTCCAGGCGCAGTATGAGAGGGTGCTGCGCACCAGAATCCTGCGTTATTACGCCTCCGAC
>USNC01000105.1 GCA_900555915.1 uncultured Porphyromonadaceae bacterium
GTAAGATCGTCGGCAGCGTCAGATGTGTATAAGAGACAGGCTCAGCAGTGTAGGTAGACGGGATGAGTTCGAATGCCTGGCCGCCACCGTTGACGAAGATAGTCGGGTCAGCTATTGCCATAGACACGATGCCCATGCGGCCGTCGGCCTTGTAGAACATAGCGGGCTGGAGGTATTCGTTAGGCTCTTTGAGGAAGTCGTTAACCTTGTTGGCAACGCGGTTGTAGAGGTCTACGAGCTTGTTCAGACGCTGGAACCAAGGTTCAGCCTTGTCGCCTGCCTGCGTGAGAGCGTTATTGATCTTACCGTTGATCTTGCCTGTGATGTCAGCAACGATCTTGTCAATCTGCTCATTGACGTCTTCTGTGATATCCTTGCCTGCTTCTTTGAGTGCTTCGTTCACACCTTCGTTGATAGAAGCATTGATACCATCAACATTTTCGGGATAGTAAGTCTTGTTATCGACTACGATAGCGATATCCTTAGCACCGATGTAAGTCTGATTAACAGGCTTGATAGTGATGTTCATATGATAGCCGCTTGCATCGATAGTGAAGTTCAGGTCGCCGTCTTCAAGAAGAGTGTAGAAAAGGTTTTGGATATGGCCGAAAGTGCGGAGACGGTGGTCAGTGCCCTTGCCGTCAAGGAACTTGAAGCTGAGGGGCTTCGCAGTAGCGATGCCGAGTTCATACTTGGAAAGAACAGAGTAGGAAGTCATGTTCTTGTATGCCCAGTCTGCGCGGAGTGCGTAGGAGGGGAATGTACCGTTCACCTGATCCCAAGCAGCCTTGATGAGGTTGAGGGCAGTACGCTTGCTGCGGTCGTTGAGGACAGCCTTCACAGCGTCTTTGAGTTCCTGGTCGATGTTGATCTTGGTAGCGGCGATAGCCTCTGCCTCAGCAGGGATAGTCACCTGAGTCTCATAGAAACCGTTTTCTACGCTACGAACGCCGAAGAAGAGTTCGTCGTCGCTCGGAGTAACTGTGAGGTCGTAGGGGAGACGGCCTTCAGCACCCTTGGAAGTCTCGAGAACGAAAGTCTTGCCCTGAGTAAGGTTGTGACCGATCGGGTTGAGTGTCAGATAGAGTTTACCGAGGTTAGTCTCAGTGTAGCCCTGGGGCACTGCATAAGTGGAGCCTTTCGACATTGCAGTCTGGAAGTCTTCGGGGCTTGCGATGAGTTTCTCAGCATTGTAAGCATATTCCTTACCTGCGTTCGGGAACGAGTAGCCTTCGCCGAGGTTTTCGAAGTACCAGTTGAAGAGCATGTTGCCCTGTACGCCGATGGGGAGGCTGAAGTTGCCGAATACGGGGCTGTCAGTACCCTGGAGGATGATGCTTGTGATGAGGTCGTTGATACGGAGTGTGAGAGCGTCGAATCTGTCTTCGAGAGCCTCAAGACCGGTCTTAACCTCGTCGATCTGACCCTGGAGTTCAGCCTCAACCTCGTCGATTCTCTCAGTCAGAGTGTTGAGCACCTGAGTGATGAACTGCTGGGTAGACTCGATCTGACCGAATGCTTCCTCGAGGTAAGAATAAAGCTGAGTATATTCTTCCTGAAGTTCATTAATCAATTCCAACAGATTTGTAATCTGTTCTGAATTAGACTGGATGCCCTGACGAAGAGTTTCATCCATAGCCTCGAGAGCTGCAAGTTTGGTGTGAACTTCTGTAAATTTAGTAGCCACATCAGACTGAAGCTGTGAAATCTGAGTATTCACCTGAGTCTTAAGATCATTCAGGGAAGTATTGAATTCAGTTCTGAGTTCTGTTCCGAGATTGGAAATTTCAGTCTGGATCATCTGAGTCAGGATGCCAACTTGTGCGGCGAGTTCGTCCTTGATTTCCTGATCCTTGGCATCAACATAACCTTTCAGGCTTGTCTCAAGGTTGTTGAGTTCAGTCTGAAGTTTGTCCAGGGAAACCTTGTCGTTGATCTTGCCGAGAAGATCTGTATACTTCTCGTTAAGTTCAATCTTAAGGGCTGCTATATCACCCTCATTCTTTGCGATTCTTCCCTCGAGAGCATTAATCTCGCTCTTGAGTCCAGCTATGCCCTGCTCGCACGCAGTTTTGTTTTCGTTTACCTGTCTCTGGAGATCGGCGATTGCGGCATTCAACTTGTTCTGGTCAAGAACATAGTTCTGCTCAAAATCAGCCAAATCGTCCGTACAGGACTGAAGTGTTCCCATGGGAAGTGCTGCGCAGCACGCCATGAATACTCCATAGAGTACTTTTTTCTTCATCTCTGGTAAATTTAAGTTATTGATTATTATTTTGTTTGTTATTCTCAGTTTATAGTTGGATATAGCGTCTGAGGCTATAAATACAAGTCTCTAAGCTTTGATTTATGCTCTCATGGTTATTCTTGAACTGCAAAATTAGCATATTTTTTTTAATTTTTCAAAAAAAAGACCAAAAAAATTACATTTAATCACGGAAGTATAACACCCAAATGAGAGAAAGGTTGCATACGGATTAACATTTTTTTGTTTATTTTTCTGACAAATCATTCAAAACCGCTATACAATAGAAGTTTATATCCAATACGCCGCCGACAAAACAAAATCAGGCGCCGTGAACATCCGCGCTTCTGTCGGCCTCGATAAGCGCGAGCAGGGCGGGCAAAGCATCCGCGGCGGGGATGTTTTTCTCCACGAGAGTCTTCCCCTTGTAGATGGAGACACGTCCCGGACCTGCGCCCACGTATCCATAGTCGGCATCGGCCATTTCGCCGGGACCATTCACGATGCAGCCCATCACTCCAATCTTCAGACCCTTCAGATGCGAGGTCTTCGCCTTCACCTCGGCGAGTGTCTTCTGAAGATCGAAGAGCGTGCGGCCACAACTCGGACACGCGATATATTCCGTCTTTGAGATGCGCAGACGGGTGGCCTGGAGGATTCCGAGCGCCACGCTGTCGATCTCCTGACGCGTGAAGGCCTCGGAAGCCACGATACCGATGGCCGAGGCGTAGCCGTTGAGCAGCAGCGGTCCGAAATCGGCAGCCGCCTGGATCTGCAGATCCTCAAGGGCACGGGCATGGTTTTCGGGCGACGACGCCGGATCCACCTCTGAAGGGAATCCCATCATCACCACCACGGGATTGACGGCGCCGAGCGCCACGAAACGGTCGATCCAGCTCATTATGGCACCCGGACGATTGTCGGACGCGCTGCTGAGCACCACAGGAGTGTCGTCGCCATAGAGGCGCGGTTCCATCGAGGTGGAGGCATAGTGCCAGCCGGGATCGAGCGTGAAGTCGAGATCCATCACCGGAAACTCCGCATAGGGCATTGCCACCGCATGGTCGCGCGCGTTGCCCGGAAGCACTGTCTGCGGCTCCACGACCGGCTCATGTCCGGCACGGCCTGCGATGTAGTCGCGGAGTTTGACGGCCACCGGAATCTCGCATTCCGGGTCTTCGCTGAGCGAGACGCGGATGGTGTCGCCGATCCCTTCGGCAAGAAGCGTGCCTATGCCGGCCGCGCTCTTGATGCGTCCGTCCTCGCCGTCGCCGGCCTCTGTGACGCCGAGATGAAGCGGAAACCGCATCCCTGCTTTCTCCATCTCCTCGACAAGGAGACGGACCGTGGCCACCATGACGGTGACATTGGAAGCCTTGACGGAAATCACGATATTGTCGAAATCAGCCTCGCGCGCTATGCGCAGAAACTCCATCACCGACTCCACCATGCCTGCCGGCGTGTCGCCATAGCGGCTCATGATGCGGTCGGAAAGCGAGCCATGATTGACACCCAGACGCACACACACGCCGCGCTCCCTGCAGAGATCGAGGAAGGGGAGGAACTTGGCGCGGATCTTGTCGAGTTCGGCGGCGTATTCCTCGTCGGTAAACTCCAGGCGCTTGAACGTGCGGGCCGCATCGACGAAATTGCCGGGGTTGACGCGCACCTTGTCGCATGTGCGGGCGGCCTCGAAAGCGGCGTTGGGATTGAAATGGACGTCGGCCACGAGAGGCACACTGCATCCCTTGGCGAGGAGACCTTTCTTTATATTTGCCATATTGGCGGCCTCGCGGACTCCCTGGGTGGTGAGACGCACGATTTCTCCGCCCGCCTCCGCGATACGGAGAGCCTGGGCCACACTTGCCTCGGTGTCGTTGGTGTTGGTGTTGCACATCGACTGGACGCGGATGGGATTGTCGCCGCCGATGGCGACGCCGCCTGCCCGGGCCACACTCGACTCGCGCCTGCTGTAGTTATATCTTGACATTGCTTTATAAATCATATTCCGCCTTTGGGGCGGAATATGAGGTTTAAGGTTTATAGTTTAAGGTTTAGTTTTTCTGAAAATCCGCGTTTCCTTCATTCAGACTTTCCATTCCACGCCGTTCTTGGTGTCCTTGACGGAGAAACCGAGCTGGGCGAGGCGGTCGCGGATGAAGTCGCTGGTGGTCCAGTCTTTCGACTCCTTGGCGCGCTTGCGGAGATCCATGAGCAGATCGACGGCACCTTCGAGCGACTTGGTGCGCGAGGAGTCCTCACCGGCTCCGGAAGCCTCAACGCGGATGCCGAGCAGATCCACAAGGAATGTCTGGAAAAGAGCCTTCAGCGCGTCGATATCTTCCTGCGAGAGGGAGATGAGACCGTCGGACGCTTTGTTGACATACGAGCATGCGTCGAAAAGATGGGCTATCACCATCGGAGTGTTGAGATCGTCGTCGAGCGCCTCGTAGCACATGGAGGCGAAGTCGGGCAATTCCACTGTCGACTTCCCGGCCGGGGCGAGCGCCTGCAGGCGGCGGTAGCCGTCGAGCATCTTCTGGAGGGCCTTGTCGGCTGCCTGAAGAGCCTCGTCGGAGAAATCGACCGTGCTGCGGTATTGCGCCTGGAGGATGAAGAAGCGTATCACCATGGGGGAATACGGACGGGTCAGCAGCGGATGCTCTCCCATGAAGAACTGCTCCAGGGTGATGAAGTTGTTGTAGCTCTTGCCCATCTTCTTTCCGGCGATGGTGATCATATTGTTGTGCATCCAGTAGCGCACGGTCTCGTGGCCCTGCGCCGCCACGCTCTGCGCGATCTCGCATTCATGGTGCGGAAACATGAGGTCCATGCCGCCGCCGTGGATGTCGAACTCCTCGCCGAGGTATTTCTCGCCCATGGTGGAGCATTCGAGATGCCAGCCGGGGAAACCCTCGCTCCAGGGCGACGGCCAGTGCATGATATGCTCGGGCGCGGCCTTTTTCCAGAGGGCGAAGTCGAGGGGGTTGCGTTTCTCATCCTGACCGTCGAGGGCACGGGTGGTGGAGAGCAGGTCGTCGATGTTGCGGCCCGAGAGTTTGCCGTAGCGATGGTCGGCGTTGTACTTGGCCACGTCGAAATAGACCGAGCCGCAGCTCTCGTAGGCATAGCCTGACTCAAGAATGCGCTTCACGTATTCGATCTGCTCTATGATATGGCCGGAGGCATGGGGCTCGATGCTCGGGGGGAGCACGTTGAGCGCCTCCATGTCGTGGTGGTAGCGGTTGAGAAAATACTGCACCACCTCCATAGGCTCAAGCTGCTCCAGACGAGCCTTCTTCGCTATCTTGTCCTCGCCGGAATCGGCGTCATGCTCGAGATGGCCAACGTCGGTGATGTTGCGGACGTAGCGCACCTTATAGCCGAGATGACGTAGATAACGGAAAAGGATGTCGAAGGTTATTGCAGGGCGGGCATGACCGAGATGGGCGTCGCCATATACGGTCGGGCCACACACATACATACCTACCCTCCCCTCATGAATGGGGCGGAAAGGCTGCTTGGTGCGACTCAGTGTATTGTAGAGATCTGTATATTATACACATCTGACGCTGCCGACGATCTTAC
>USNC01000106.1 GCA_900555915.1 uncultured Porphyromonadaceae bacterium
ACACAGCTTATAGTGGTGTCGGCCGTAGCCATGGTATTCCTTCTCATCGCTATCCTTCTTCCCGAATCAATCAAGTTCCAGTCGCCGAGTTTCGAGGCTCTCAACATCACCAGTGGCGAAGTGCCAATGAAGTGTCTGTTCCTTTTCCTTTGCGGCATCTGCACATCAGTGATGTGGGGCGGTATCTTCAATCTCGCTACAGAAGGCCTCGGCAAATACACCGCGAAGGCTTCCGGTCTGTTCATGACCATGGTAGTCGGCGGCGGTGTCATGCCGTTTATCCAGGACTGGATCGCGCGCAACTTCGGCTATGTCAACAGTTATTGGCTCGTGTTTGCGATGGTGGCCTATATCTTCTACTACGCTGTTATCGGCTGCCGGAATGTCAACACCGATATTCCTGTGGATGATATCAATGAGGATCAGGTGCTCAACGCTGGTTAATGCATAATGCATAATGCATAATTGGCTTTGCACCAATACGATAGACGCTGCATAATCGTGTATTGATTTTAAGTGGAAATACATAATATAACCAAATTCAAATCATCAAATCTATGTCAAAGACAATTGATTCAGCTCTCCTTACCCGCGGCGCCGACAATATGCGCGTGCTGATCGCGGAGATGGTGGAGAAAGCCAAGTCCGGTCATCCTGGCGGTGCCATGGGTGGCGCGGATTTTGTAAACGTGCTTTATTCCTCTTTCCTCAACTATGATCCGGAAGATCCGGCATGGTTCGCCCGCGACCGCTTCTTCCTCGATCCCGGACACATGAGCACCATGCTCTATTCCGTGCTCGCTCTCACCGGCAAATATACCATCGAGGAGCTCCAGGGCTTCCGCCAGTGGGATTCAGCCACTCCCGGCCATCCTGAACTGGACGTGATGCGTGGCATCGAGAACAGTTCCGGTCCTCTCGGTCAGGGACATGTATATGCAGTGGGTTGCGCCATTGCGGAACGATTCCTAGCAGCCCGCTTCGGAAAAGTGGTGGAACACAAGACCTACGCTTTCATATCCGACGGTGGCATTCAGGAAGAGATCTCGCAGGGAGCCGGCCGCATCGCAGGAACTCTCGGTCTGCATAATCTCATCATGTTCTACGACAGCAACGAAGTGCAGCTTTCCACAAAAGTGAAAGATGTGACAGCTGAAGATACAGCTGCTAAATATCGCGCATGGAACTGGAATGTGATTGAGATCGACGGCACTGATCCGCTTGCGATCGCAGGCGCGATAGAGGCCGCGCAGAAGGAGACAGAGCGTCCGACACTCATCATCGGCCATACCGTCATGGCACGCAAGGCTGTCGCTGCCGACGGCAGCAGTCTGGAAGGCCATGTCAACACCCACGGTCAGCCCCTCTCGGCTGCCGGTGCGGATATGGACAAGACTGTGGCAAACCTTGGAGGAGACCCGCAGAATCCCTGGCAGATATGGGACGACGTGAAGCAGCTCTACGCAGCACGCCGTGAGGAACTGACAGCGAACGCACGCGCCCGCAAGGCTGAGTTTGCAAAGTGGGCCGAGGCCAATCCCGAGGAGGCCAAGACTCTCAATGATTGGATCGAAGGCAAACTTCCCGAACTCGACTGGTCGAAGGTGGCGCTCAAGCCCAATATGGCATCGCGCGCATCTTCCGCAGCAGTTCTTTCGTTCCTCGCCGACCATGTACACAACATGATAGTAAGCTCCGCCGATCTGGCGAACTCCGACAAGACCGACGGTTTCCTTAAGAAAACACACGCTTTCGTCAAGGGCGACTTCTCCGGAGCGTTCCTCCAGAGCGGTGTGGCCGAGCTCACCATGGCCTGCATCTGCAACGGCATCGCGCTTCATGGCGGTTGCATAGCAGCATGCGGCACATTCTTTGTCTTCTCCGACTATATGAAGCCCGCCATCCGCATGGCGGCGCTCATGGAACTTCCCGTCAAGTTCATTTTCACCCACGACGCATTCCGTGTAGGTGAGGATGGCCCCACACACGAACCGGTGGAGCAGGAAGCCCAGATCCGTCTGCTCGAACAGATGGACAATCTCGCAGGCCATCAGGCAGCCCTCGTGCTCCGTCCGTGCGACAGCGCCGAGACTGTGGAAAGCTACCGCATAGCGCTTGAGAACAGGAAGTCTCCGACAGTTCTCGTCTTCTCCCGTCAGAATCTCGAGGACCTTCCGGCCGCTGACCGTGCCGCCGAGGCCAAGAAGACAGAGATGGGCGGCTATGTAGTCTACGACGCTCCCAAGACCGACATCGTGCTTGTGGCAAACGGCTCGGAAGTGGCTCTTGCAATGCACGTGGCCGAGAAACTCGGAGAGGAAGGTGTCGGTGCCCGCGTGGTGTCGATCCCCTCTGTAGGCCTCTTCTGCCGCCAGCCTAAGGCATACCGTGAAGAGGTGATTCCGGCCGGAGTGAAGATGTTCGGTATCACCGCAGGTCTTCCCGCCGTGCTCTATCCGGTGATGAAGGGCGACTTCAAGGTGTTCGGTATGGAACGTTTCGGTGCCTCCGCTCCTCTCAAGGTGCTTGATGAGAAATTCGGCTACACAGTGGAGAATGTCCTCTCCAAGGTGAAGGCGTTTCTCGCTGAGTGAGACTTGATCTGACATGATATGACGCCCCGCGTGCCACGGCATGCGGGGCTTTGTTTTTGCAGGAATCGCACTCTGTCCGTTTGGTAGGTTCCGCGCTTTTGCTTAATTTTGCACTCTGCTATGAGACCAAGGTTGAAAATACTGTTCGACTTCGACGGTACGCTCTGCAAGGTGGAGACAATACCGTATGTGGCGTCGCTCCTGGGTGTGGACCGGCACGGGGTGATCGGCGCCATGACCCGCGATGCGTGCGTCGGCGCGGCAGGGTATGCGGAAAACCTGAGGAAAAGGGTGGACATGATGAAAGACGTTTCTGTGCAGGCATTTTCCGAAGCGCTTGTCCCCGGTCTGCTCCGTCAGGGTTTCATGTCGTTTATCAGAAGACATCCGGAAATGTGCGGAGTGGTGAGCTGCAACCTTGACTGCTGGTGCGTTCCGGTGCTGTCCGGCTTCGGGGTTGACTGCCGGTTTTCTAAAGCCGTGGTAAGTGGCGGGCGAGTGGCCGGAATTGCGGATGTGCTTGATAAGACCGAAGTGGTAAGTGCGCTGCATGATGATGGCTATGACGTGGCGTTTGTAGGCGATTCGGCCAATGACATCGGTGCCATGCGCATGGCAGAGCATGCTTTTCTCTTGAGCAACGGCAGTCTGCCGGAGGAAATGTTGGATTTTCCTTGTTTTGTCACCGCTTCTGAAGAAGCCTTGGTTGGCCGCCTGGAGACTTTGACGGACTCTTACTTGAAATGATTCATGCCTGCGCGATGCAGTCGAGGTATGTTTCTTCCATATCAAGTAGGCGAGTATTTCGGCGACGGTGCGAAATTTGCAGCATGTTCTATGCGGAAGAGACCTGTGCTGGAGTCGAATGTTATGCCCTTGCTTTCGAAATAACGGCTTATCGCACCATTTTCCGAGAGGTCTTTGGGCGTGCCGGTCTGCATGCCCAGACGTTTGTCGAGAAGCCAGATATTGTCGGCGGTCTGAAGAGCCAGTTCGAGGTCGTGGGTGGATAGAAACACAGTCTTGCCCTTGATTCGCGACAATTTCAGCAGAAGCAGCATCATTTCCACCTTGCTTGGATAATCGAGAAACGCTGTAGGCTCGTCAAGGAAGATCAAAGGAGTCTCCTGAGCAAGGGCTTTTGCTATCATGGCCTTCTGGCGTTCGCCGTCGCTGAGAGTGTCGGTCATCCTATCGCGAAGGTGGTTTATCCCTACGAGCGACATAGCCTCGTCGACAATCCGTTTGTCTTCTTCATCCATATGTCCCCAGAATCCGGTATATGGGCTGCGTCCCATCGAGACAAGATCAGACACCGTGATATTGCCGAGGCTTATTCTCTCGGTCAGCACTACGCCAACTACTTTTGCAAGTTCGGAATTTCCATATTCCGTGATGTCTTTGCCACTGATCAGTATATTGCCCGACACTGGAGGCAGGAAGCCCGACAAAGTCTTGAGCAAAGTGGATTTGCCCGCTCCGTTGCGGCCGAGCAGGCATGTGAACTCTCCGGCATGGAGTGTGGCGTCGTTGAGTTCCGACACCACTCTTTCCCTGGTTTTTCCGGCGTAGCCGGTGACAAGATTCGTTATTCTGACAGTCTCTTCTCTCATCGCAGTCTGTAAGTTTTACGCGGCTCATAGCCATGCGTTCTGGCGCTCCTTGACAGCAAGTGACTCCCCGAGCATGCGTATGAATTCCTGCATCGACTTTTTACGATATGAATCCTTCAGTATGTGTATGCAGCCGGCCATCTCGTTTTGCGGATCGTCGATTGGTATTGATTTCACTCCTGTCTCGTTGTGTATGGTGGCCTCGGCCAATACTGCTACAAGCATGCTCTGGCGAATGAGTTTCAGCAATATGTTCACTTCGTTGAGTTCTATCCTTATCCGGAATCTATCGTGATGGGATATTATGGAATCGAACGCGTTTCGAGCCTGCAGCCCTTTGGCCGGCATGGCGAGGTCGTATTTCTGAAGTTCCGCGACTGATACCCTTTCCTTGGCGGCAAGCGGATGATGTGGATTTACTATCGCCGACAGATAATTCTGGAAAAGGATGTGCGACTCCACTCCCTCCACATGCTGTGTGGGCTTGAAGGCGAGCACAAAATCGACTATCCGCCCCTTCAGCATCTCCATCAGTTCCGACATAGGCTTGTAGAATATGTTGAGTTTGATTCTCGGATACCGGCTCATGAATGAAAGCAGCGTCTCCGTAAGAATCGGGCTGAACGAGTAGGTCACGCCTATCGACAGGGTCCCGGTGGAGATCTTGTTGAGGTCGTCGATCCGTTCCTTGCAAGATTCGGATTCATATATGGCCTGCCTCACGTGGGGCAGGATTATCTCTCCCGCCTCGGTCAGCGCCACGCTGTGGCTGCTTCTCGACAGAAGGGGAGTGCCGAGTTCCGTCTCGAGCTGTTTGATCTGTTGCGAGAGGGTGCTCTGCGTTATGCAGAGTATTTTTGCCGCTTCAGAGAAATTGAGAGTCTCGGCTACTTTGGCAAAATATTTGATTTGTCTAAGTTCCATATGCGCTTTTGTCGGGTTGCTGGTGTGCCGGGTCAGTCACGGAGCCGGTGGTGAAATTCCCCGGGATGACTGGCGGCATGTCAGCATTTTGCAAAATTAGTAAAAAAATCCGCTATCTGGTGGCCTGGAAAGATATTTTTTTCAAAAAGAAGATAGGAAGCGTCGCGCCTGCCACCATGCAGAGGAGCAGACTGCAGCACATCATCCCATTGTAGGCGAAGAGCGAGAAGTAATGGTCGAAACCGCTCTGCGACTCGCTGAGCAGGCTGAGGGCGAGACCGCCGAAAGCCTTGTAGGCGTATATGCCCGGTATCATCGGGAGGAGGGCCGGGAAAAGGCATGTCTCTGCCGGAAACTTCGCCCTTCGGGATGCGGCCACCGAGAGAATGCCGGTCAGAAGAGCGGCGATGAAAGTGGAGAGTATCATATTGGCGTGCATCTGTCCGGTCAGCACGTATCTAAGAGAGTGTCCGGCCGCTGCAATGAGAGCGCAGTAGATGTATGCGCGGCGTGGCGGACGGCTTATCGCTGCGAAACCGATTGCCGCTATAGCCGCAAACAATCCATCTTCTGCAATTTGAATTATAATTTCCATATTGTCGGTGACAATCAACTTCTATATTTACATCAATGTTTGCATCTCGCGGGAGGGGAGGAGGCGGTTCAGAACCTGTCTCTTATACACATCTCCGA
>USNC01000107.1 GCA_900555915.1 uncultured Porphyromonadaceae bacterium
GCTATCAGCAGCGTCAGGGCGGCTACCAACAGCGTCAGCAAGGTGGCTATCAGCAGCGTCAGGGCGGCTACCAACAGCGCCAGGGTGGTTATCAGCAGCGTCAAGGCGGCTACCAGCAGCGCCAACAGAGCGGTGCTTTCCCCGCTCGTGGCAAGAGTTTCACTCCGCGTCCCAAGCCGGTGGAATATGAAATGCCTATACCCGATCCAAACGAACAGATCCGCCTTAATAAATATATGAGCAACGCCGGTATATGCTCGCGTCGTGAGGCCGACGAATTCATCCAGCAGGGACTCGTCAAGGTCAACGGACAGGTGGTAACCGAACTCGGCACCAAAATCACCTACAACGACGTGGTTGAGTACGACGAAAAGGTCGTTACGCTGCAGAGCAAGTGCTACATCCTCCTCAACAAGCCCAAAGACTGCGTCACCACCAGCGACGACCCCAACGGGCGCCTCAAGGTGTGGGACATGCCGGAGGTGGATGAGGCAGGGGAGAGCGAGGGGGTGTTCGACCGGTATCTGACGGTGGTTGACGTGGGAGGACGCAACATCAAGGCCGACTGGAGCGTGATAGCGGTGTTCGACCGCGTCCGCATGGCGGCGGGAAGCGGACGCGGGTGCCCGGCGGTGGCGGCGCAATGGCGCGGCCATTGCGACATGGACCTGCTGGCATGGAATGCCGCGCGCATAGCCCGGTGGTATGGCAATTCGCTGCTTGTGATTGAATCAAACACGCTGGAGACGCGCGACCGTGACCGCTACGTAGACGGCGACCAGTCTGCGTTTATCCTCAACCAGCTCCGCGACTGCTATCCTAATCTGTATGCCCGGCGGCAGTCGCCGGAAGACATCAGGGAGGGGGTGCCGCGCAAATACGGTTTCCACACCAACGTCAGCACCAAACCGATGGTGATATCGAATCTGGTGAGGGTGGTGCGTGAGGGACTTTATATAGAGCGCGACGCGGCGTGTGTCGACGAGTATCTCACTTATGAGCGGCGTCCCAACGGCAGCTATGGCGCGGTGACAGGGAAACACGACGACATGCTGATGACCCGCGCCATAGGTCTTCACATCTGCTTCAACGAGATGGTGGCGCCGCGGCGCATCGGCGAAATGCGCGGGCGCTCCGTATCGCCGCTGCGCGGTGCGCGGCAGCAGTCGCTTTTCTGACGTGGATTTTTCCGCGTTAAGGACCTTAAGGACTTTAAGGTCCTTAAAGTCTTTAAAGTTTTAGGGGCTTTATGGGCTTAAAGGATGTGAGAGGAAACTTAAATTGAAAAAAATTTGTGTAATCGGGAAAAAATTGCTAAATTTGCGGCGCAATTGAAACGCACCCTGAGAAATGTGTGATTTAAAGCAATTCATAATAAAGCTTCCCGCTCTTGGCGATGGCCACCATGAGCTGGAGCTGAAAGCGGATGAAGGACTTTTCGCCGGCCGCGGCAACGTGGAGGTGACAGGGGCCGACATCACGGCGTATGTCGATATCGACGTGCGCCATGGCGCGTATAATATAGGCATCACCTGCCAGGGCTGGATAGAGATACCCTGCGACCGATGCCTTGACGCTATGCGCCTCGACGTGGACGACGACTATGATGTCAGCGTCAGCTACGGCGAAGACTACGACGAGACCGACGACACCGTGACACTGCCCGAGACGCAGACGGAGTTTGATCTTGCTCCGATCGTGGCCGACACCGTGCTGCTCGGCATCCCGCTGCGCCACGTTCATCCCGAAGGGGAATGCAATCCCCGGATGGAGGAGATAATGAGACAGCATTCCACCGACGACCCCGGTCAGAAGGCGGAATCATAAGATAAGATAATATTAAAACCGTAGGCGGTCGAGAGTCTTTCTTGCAAAAGGAGGGGCGGTCGGCTGTCGAATAAATTTTGAATAAAAATGGCACATCCTAAACGTAGACAATCGCACACCCGCACCGCAAAGCGCCGCACACACGACAAAGCGCTTATCCCGACTCTCGCAATCTGCCCCAACTGCGGCGCATGGCACGTATGGCACACTATCTGTGGCGAATGCGGCTACTACCGCGGTAAACTCGTGATTGAGAAAGCTGTGATGTAATGACACATGCCGCAATTACTGGTATCGCCTCTTATGTGCCCGACGATATCCTCGACAACGAGATGCTGTCGAAGATGGTCGACACCAACGACGAGTGGATCACCACTCGCGTGGGCATAAAGGAGCGACGCATACTTCACGCAGAAGGCAAGGGCTCGAGCTATCTCGGCATCCAGGCGGTGCGCCGCCTCTTCGACCAGTATGGCATCGATCCCCTCAGCATCGACCTGCTCATTTGTCCGACATCGAACCCCGACTACAGGTTTCCCTCGACGGCTTCGGTGATAGTGCACGAATGCGGCTTGAAGAACGCTTACGGCTACGACATCCAGGCTGCCTGCGCGGGTTTCATCGTGGGCATGCAGGATGCGCGCGCATATATCACCTCCGGCCTCTACAAGAGGGTTGTGGTGGTGTGCGCCGAAATGATGAGTTCGATGACCGACTACCAGGACCGGCAGACCTGTCCCCTCTTCGGCGACGGCGCCGCCGCAGTGCTGGTGGAGCCGACCGACGACGAATCGATCGGCGTGATGGATGCGGAGGTGCATATCGACGGCACCGGTCTGCCCCATCTGCTCATGAAAGCGGGAGGCAGCGTGAAGCCTGCCTCGGCCGAGACCGTGGCGGCACGCGAGCACTACGTGTATCAGGAAGGACGGGCTGTCTACAAGCATGCGGTGTTCGACATGCTGACAAGTTCTCAGTCTGTCATGAAGCGCAACGGTCTGAATGCTGAGAATCTCGACTGGTTTGTGCCCCATCAGGCCAATCTCCGAATTATAGAGGCCATCGGTTCGCGCATCAAACTCCCCGAAGAGAAAATCCTCGTCAACATCCAGAGGAGGGGCAACACTTCGGCGGCTTCGATTCCGATCTGTCTCGATGAGTACAAGGCGCGGATCCACAAGGGCGACAAGATAGTCCTGACCGCCTTCGGCGCAGGATTCACCTGGGGAGCCATGTATCTTGTATGGGCTATAGAATAAAAAAAGGAGCTTTTTAAAAAGCTCCTTTTTCTATTTTTGTTATCATGATGCATCATGTTTTATCATGATGCATCATGTCTGCTTTTTACCCGACCGACGAACCGGGCTTAACCGTGTCCGTGGGGCCGATTACCACCAGGCGTCCGTCAGCGTCGACGGCGCTCAGGATCATGCCCTGGCTCTCGATCCCTTTCAGCTTGCGGGGAGCGAAGTTGGCGATGAAGCATACCTCCTTGCCCACGAGGTCCTCGGGATTGTAGTATTTCGCGATGCCGCTCACTATGGTGCGGCCTCCCATGCCGTCGTCGATGCGGAACTGCAGGAGTTTGTCGGCCTTAGGCACCTTCGTGCACTCCAGCACCTTCCCCACTCTGATGTCCATCTTCTCGAATGTGGGGAAATCCACGGTCTCTTTCACCGGCTCCGGTTTCCACGCCTCAAGCGCCTGCGCCTCGCGCGCCTTCACCAGTTTCTGCACCTGCTCCTCTATCACATTGTCTTCGATCTTCTCGAAGAGAAGTGAGGGCTGGTCTACAGCCGTGCCCGGTGCCACCAGGTCGAAGCGGCCCGCCATGTCCCATGTGAGGGCCGGCATGTGGAGCCACTGCCGCAGTTTTCCGCTCATGAAGGGTGTGAAAGGCTCGAACACCACGCAGAGCTGCGCGCAGAGCTGCACCGAGAGGTTGAGGATGGTGGCCACACGTTCCGGGTCGGTCTTCCACAGTTTCCAGGGTTCGGCGTCGGCCAGATACTTGTTGCCGATGCGGGCCACCTGCATAGCCTCCTCAAGCGCCTTGCGGAATTTGAACTCGTCAAGGTTTGCGCCGATGGCGGCCACGGCCTTCTCGGTCTCGGCCATCATCTCGGTGTCGAGCGGTGTCATCACCCCCGCTTCGGGCACCACGCCGCCATAATACTTATGCAGAAGCACAAGGGCGCGGTTGATGAAGTTGCCGAGAATGGCCACCAGTTCGGAATTGTTGCGTGCCTGGAAGTCTTTCCATGTGAAGTTGTTGTCTTTAGTCTCCGGCGCGTTGGCGGTGAGCACGTAGCGGAGGGTGTCCTGCTTGCCGGGAAGTTCGCGCAGATATTCGTGGAGCCACACGGCCCAGTTGCGCGAGGTGGATATCTTGTCGTTCTCGAGGTTCAGGAACTCGTTGGCGGGCACATTGTCGGGGAGGTTGTAGCTTCCGTCGGCCATGAGCATCGAGGGGAACACGATGCAGTGGAACACGATGTTGTCCTTGCCGATGAAGTGTATCATGCGTGTCTCGGGATCCTTCCACCAGCGTTCCCACCCGTCGCCGAGCGCCTCGATGGTGTTGGAGATGTATCCGATCGGGGCGTCAAACCATACGTAGAGCACCTTTCCCTCGGCGCCTTCCACCGGCACCGGGATACCCCAGTCGAGATCGCGGCTCACGGCGCGGGGCTGCAGGCCGAGGTCGAGCCACGACTTGCACTGGCCGTAGACGTTTGGTTTCCACTCCTTGTGCTCCTCGAGTATCCACTGGCGCAGACGCGGTTCCCACTTGTCGAGAGGCAGGAACCAGTGGAATGTCTCTTTCAGCACCGGTGTGTTGCCCGTGATGGCTGATTTGGGGTTGATGAGGTCGGTGGCGTTGAGCGAGGTGCCGCATTTCTCACACTGGTCGCCGTAGGCGTTCTCGTTGCCGCAATGCGGGCATGTGCCGGTGACGTAGCGGTCGGCGAGAAACTGTCCCGCCTGCTCGTCGTAGAGCTGCATGGAGCTTTTCTCGATGAATTCCCCCTTCTCGTAAAGACGGCGGAAGAAGTCGGAGGCTGTCTTGCGGTGTGTCTCCGAGGTGGTGCGGCCGTACACGTCAAACGAGATGCCGAGTTCCTCGAAAGAGTCCTTGATGATGTTGTGATATCTGTCTACGATGTCCTGGGGCGTCACGCCCTCTTTCTTTGCCTTGATGGTGATGGGCACACCGTGCTCGTCGCTGCCGCCCACGAAGAATACCTCCTCGCCTTTAAGGCGCAGATAGCGGGCATATATGTCGGCGGGTACGTACACTCCGGCCAGATGGCCGATGTGCACGGGGCCGTTGGCGTAGGGGAGAGCCGATGTGATAAGCGTTCTTTTGAAATTCTTCATATGTCCTTTCAATTCAAGTTTCGCAAACTCAACTTGAAGTTTATGAGTTTATGAGTTTAGAAGTTTAGTTTAATCCTTATTTCTTCTGCTCTTTGAGCAGGTCGCGGATCTCGGTCAGCAGTTTCTCCTCCGCTGTGGGTTCGGGAGCGGGGGCCGGCGCCTCTTCCTCCTTCTTCTTGAATCTCATCATGAAGCGGAGAGCCACGAAGATGCAGAGGGCGATGATGAGGAAGTCTACGATGTTCTGGATAAACATGCCGTAGTTGAAGGTAAGGGCCTCGCGCACCACATTGCCGTCCGGATCAAGTTCGGCTGCGCGGAGTTCGGCCTTGAGGTTGGTGAAGGTGACGCTGCCCGTGCAGAGCGACACTGCCGGCATGATGATGTCGTTGACCAGCGAGGTCACGATTTTGCCGAAGGCGCCGCCGATGATCACACCGACAGCCATGTCGACCACATTTCCCTTGAGGGCAAACTCTTTGAAGTCAGATAAAAATTTTCCCATATGTCTTTTTGAATTTATAATTATCGAAGATGGGGGCAATTAGTCCAATTAGTCCAATTAGTCCAATTAGTCCAATTAGTCCAATTAGTCCAATTAGTCCAATTAGTC
>USNC01000108.1 GCA_900555915.1 uncultured Porphyromonadaceae bacterium
CGTGGGCTCGGAGATGTGTATAAGAGACAGACCAACAACCACGTGATCGACGGAGCCGACAAACTTGAAGTGCTTCTGAACGACAACTCCACATATGAGGCACGCATCATAGGCACGGATGAATCGACCGACCTCGCACTCATCAAGATCGACGCCAAGGGACTCAGCGCCATCACCATCGGCGATTCTGAAAGCCTGCGTCTCGGCGAGTGGGTGCTCGCAGTCGGCAATCCGTTCGGTTTCAACTCCACAGTGACCGCAGGCATAGTGAGCGCAAAGGCAAGAAGCCTCGGAGCTGAATCACACAGAAGAAACAGAATGGGCATAGAGGCATTTATCCAGACCGACGCCGCGCTCAATCCCGGCAACTCTGGCGGAGCACTCGTGAACCTTAACGGCGAACTCGTAGGCATAAACGCCGCCATCTATTCCAACACCGGAAGCTACACAGGATTCTCTTTCGCCATACCGACTACAATCGCGGCAAAAGTGATCGCCGACCTTCGTGAATTCGGCACAGTGCAGCGTGCGGTGCTCGGCATATCGGTGGCCGACCTGACCGCGGACATAGCAAAAGAGAAAGGTATCACCGCCACCAAATCCGGAGTGCTCGTAGCCGACGTCTCAGACAGAAGCACCGCGAAGGTGCTCGACCTCAAGGAGAATGACGTGATAGTAGCGATCAACGGAACAGAGATAAAGAATCTGCCGCAGCTGCACGAGCAATTGGCAAAATACCGTCCCGGCGAAGAAATCAGCGTGACATATTATCGCGACAATAAGAAGATAACAAAAAAGGCAACTCTCCGCAACACCCAAGGTGAAACCACCATCACCAAGAAAGGCGATTTCTCCGAAATAGGCTGTGCATTCATGAAACTCAATCCGGAGACACTGAAAAGCCTTGGCATAAGCAACGGTGTGAAAGTGACAGGCCTCAAGTCCGGTCCGTTCAAGAACGCAGGCGTCAAAGACGGATTCATCATAATAGAGATCAACGACCGCGCAGTGAAGTCGAGCGATGATGTGGAGAACATCTACAACCGGCTTATGAAAGACGACTCGGCGGAAGACAAGGTGATGATACTTAAAGGTATCTATCCGACAGGCAAGAAAGGATATTACGCCGTCAACCTTGCCGAGTGACCTCGGATGCAAATATGACAATCGGAGCATCTCCCCAAAATACAGAGGAGACAAAGTTAAATTAATTAAAGAAACGCGCCGGAAATCAACCCGACGCGTTTTTTTACGTTTTTATTACAAAGCGGTTAAATTTTCCCTGCTTAAAATTTGCATTATCTCAAAATATTTATTAACTTTGCAACAATTTGTGTACACATAGATATGAGACAATTAAAGATAACCAAATCAATTACCAATCGTGAGAGCGCATCGCTCGACAAATATCTTCAGGAAATCGGCCGAGAAGAGTTGATTACCGTAGCAGAAGAAGTGGAGTTGGCGCAGCGTATCAAGAAAGGTGATCATGCGGCCTTGGAGAAACTCACCAAAGCGAATCTTCGCTTCGTAGTCTCCGTGGCCAAGCAGTACCAGAACCAGGGACTGAGTCTCCCTGACCTGATCAATGAAGGAAATCTTGGGTTGATTCGTGCAGCTCAGAAATTTGATGAAACCAGAGGTTTCAAATTCATTTCGTATGCTGTATGGTGGATTCGCCAGTCTATTCTGCAGGCACTCGCCGAACAAAGCCGCATCGTTCGACTTCCACTCAATCAGGTGGGTTCTCTCAACAAAATCACGAAAGAGCTCTCTAAATTCGAACAGGAAAATGAACGTCGTCCGTCGCCGGAGGAACTGGCCGAACGCCTCGACATCCCAGTCGACAAAATTTCCGACACCCTTAAAGTCAGCGGACACCATATCTCGGTAGACGCTCCGTTTGTAGAAGGAGAAGACAACTCCCTGCTTGACGTGCTTCCCAACGACGACAGTCCGAGCGCCGACGCATCGCTGACGCAGGAATCACTGTCGAAAGAAGTGGACCGTGCGTTGCGTCAGCTCTATGACCGCGAGCGCGAGATCATCAAGATGTTTTTCGGCATAGGTTGCCAGGAGATGACACTTGAGGAGATAGGTGCCAAATTCGATCTCACACGCGAACGTGTCCGCCAGATCAAGGAAAAGGCAATCCGACGACTGAAAGGTCAGAAAAGCAAACTTCTGAAAAGTTATCTTGGCGAGTAAATATGCCGCCGTCATTTTGCATGTCCGGATCCGGCACACAGTAAGGCTTCCGCATCGGGACATATTTCTACAGGCTCAAAAAAAAGACAGGCTATGTCATTTCTGACATAGCCTGTCCTTTTTATAACGCATCGACGTCACTTGATGCCGTCGCGCTTCAGCAAGGCATCGACAGATGGTTTCTTTCCACGGAACTCGATATAGAGTTCCATAGGATCAACCGTGCCTCCGGCCTCAAGCATCCTGTGATACTTGTCGGCAGTCTTCCTGTCGAAAATACCATTTTCCTGGAATGCCGCGAACGCATCCGCGTCAAGCGATTCGGCCCATTTATATCCATAGTAACCGGCTGCATATCCTCCGGAGAATATATGGCCGAACTGAGGAGAGGTCATACATCCCGGCACATTGGAGAAGATTCTCACAGGCTCCATAGCCTCAGACTCGAACACCTCAATATCCTGCGATGCACGAAGAGGATTCTCAATCATATGATATCCCATATCGATGAATCCGAAGCCAAGCTGACGCATGCAGGCATAAGCCGCTCCGAACTGTGAGGCCCTGACAAACTTCTCTATCAACTCCTTCGGCATCTTCTTTCCGGTCTTGTAATGCTTGGCAAAGGTGTCGAGAAATTTCTGCTCGGTGAGATAGTTCTCATTAAACTGGGAGAAGAGTTCCACGAAATCATGATACACGTTCGTGCCGCTCAGACTGGCATATTTTGCCTGCGAGCTCAGGCCATGAAGTGCATGTCCGAATTCATGGAGGAATGTCTCGACCTCACCCGGAGTGAGAAGCACAGGCTCATCACCGACAGGTTTCGAGAAATTCATCACAATAGAGATCACCGGCACATCGCGGTGTCCCTCATCGTCTTTTGTCTCAGTGTTGAACTCAGTCATCCATGCGCCCGCACCTTTACCCGGGCGATAGTAGAAGTCTGTATAGAGGACTCCGAGTATGTCGCCGTTTCTGTCAAACACCTCGAAAGCCTCCGCATCAGGATGATAGACAGGGATATCCTTATTCTTCTTGAACTTATATCCGAACAGCCTGGTGGCGAGGCCAAACACACCGTCGATGGTATTGTTGAGTTCAAAAAAGGGCTTCATATCCTCGTCATTGAAGGCATACTGCTCATTTTTCAACTTATCAGACCAATAGGCATAGTCCCAAGGCATGAGAGTGAAATCCGCACCCTGGCTCCGGCGAGCGAAGTCCTGTACAGCGGCAATCTCAGCACGCATGGGCTCTGTGTATTCGTCTTTCAGATTTGACAGAAAATCCATGACATTCTCAGGAGTGCCGGCCATGGTATGACCCAACTTATACTCGGCGAAATTCTTATGTCCGAGCAGGCGCGCTATCTCCAGGCGTACATTTGATATGTCGATCAGAGTGGCTATGTTGGAGAAATCACCGTCTATATTGCGTGAATTGTAAAGCCGATACATTTTCTCACGCAATCCCCTGTCGTCGGCATATTTCATAAACGGGCCGTAGGAAGGCGCGAACACAGTGATAAGATATAGGTTCTCATCGTTGGACTTCCCCTCTTCGGCAAGCGCAGCGTCAGCCTCGGCCTTGGCCGCGGTCTTTATTGACTCGGGAAGTCCCGCTGTCTCCGCTTCAGTGATAAACATGCGCCGCGCCTTATCTTTCATCCCGTTGGTCACGTTCTGAGAAAACTTCAGGTTCAGATCGCTCAGTTCGGCGCTCAGTTTTCTGTATCTCTCCCTGTCGGCACCTTTCAGGTTGGCACCGTTGTCGGCAAACGAAGCATATGTCTCCGTAATCAGACGTTTGTCTTCGGGAGTGAGACCATCCTCCTGGTCGCGATGGTCATAAACACTCTTGATGCGGTCAAACAGGCGCTCATTGAGCAGAATGTTTGAACTGTGCTCGGCGAGAAGCGGAGTCACATTCTGCATAGCCTTCTGATACTCCTCATTCCCACACGCACCCTCAAGATTGGAGAGGGCGAGAATAGCACGGTTTATCTCACCGCTGCTACGGTCGAGCGCCACGATGGTATTTTCGAAAGTAGGCACCGACCGCTGATTGACAATGGCCTCGATGGCCTGATTCTGGAAGCGGATTCCCTCTTTCACCGCCGCCTCGAGGTCAGCCGCGGAAATGCGGTCGAACGGCAGCACATTGTAGGGGAGTCCTGAAGGTGCAAGCACAGGGTTGCTGCTTTCAAACACGGCAGCCTGCACACCGCCTGTAGTCATCGCTGAAGCTGCTAACATTGCTAAAACTGTCTTTTTCATTTTTAAGTAATTATTTTAAAACGGGAATCCGGAGATCGTCCCCCGGGTTCCCGCATCAATATCAATAGGATAGGTTGCGCAGCGTCATTGAGCGGCCTGCTTGCCGACCATGATCACCTCAACATGATTCTTACCGTCATAAACCGACTTGAGGAATTTGTTGAACTCGTTCAGATCAAGAGCCTTGAGAGCCTCGATATAGCCTGTATAAGAGTCCGCACCCCTCTCGGCATTCATGATGGTGCCTGCCCAATAGCCATTTGTCTTGGAATTGATCTCATACTGCTTGATGGCTGCTTCCTTCACTTTATTGAAGTGATCGGCTGTAGCACCGTTTTTCAACAGTCCGTCAAGTTCCTTCTTGGCTCTTTCTTCGAGGCGAACAAGTTTGTCTTCCGCTGTCTGATAGTAATAAAGGAGCTGCCAGAGATTGTTGTTGAAGTTGAATGTAGCACCGACTGAAGCACCGTACGTGCCACCTTCATCCTCGCGTATTGTCTCAGTATATACCATATCGAGCACATCACCCATAAGATCAATCATGAGATTGTTTCTGACATTCCATTTAAGATTAGAACCAGAATATACGCTGAATACGGAAGTGGAAGGCGACTGCATGGGCTGGTCAAACTTATTTTCCACTATGCCTTTGACCGGGTTGAGGTCAGTCAACACCTTGCAGTCTGACGGTTTACCGGCAGAAGGAAGCGTAGCGATATACTGCTCAAGCAGAGGAGTGATTGTAGCCTCGTCAATGTTGCCGACAAATATGAAAGTGTAGTCAGCCGCATTTGACAGGCTCTTTCTCGCGAGGTCAAGCATGTTGGAATAGCTGGCCTTGTCGAGGGATTTGGCATCGAGCTGCCCCATGAGCGGATTATTGCCATAGAGCGTATTGAAGCGCGCTTTCTGGAAAATCATATCGGGCAATTCCGGGTAGCAAATACGCATTATGAGCACTTTGCAGAAATAGCAGAAAATGTAGGTGCGCAGTATCGTAGAGTTGCGGTTGAAATTACGGTTCACAATGCTTTTAATAAAAAGTATCCGGAAATCGCTGCTTATAAAGAAAATGTCTACGAGCGAAATTCAGAAGTCGATAAGAATATTCCTGTAACATCGGTTAGTTCGAATGCTGTTGCAGTCATCATAGGTAATACGGAATATCAGGTTGCGACCGGTAAGCAAGGTACTACAAAAGTAGGGCCGGTAAAATATGCAGTAAACGATGCCAGTACTATGCGTGATTATCTGACACGGACATTGGGCTGTCTCTTATACACATCTCCGAGCCCACGAGACACTGAGCGATCTCG
>USNC01000109.1 GCA_900555915.1 uncultured Porphyromonadaceae bacterium
CTCAGTGTCTCGTGGGCTCGGAGATGTGTATAAGAGACAGGGTATAGCAAGTGTAACAGAAAATAACCGCCCCGCAGGGGTAAGGGTGAAAAGGCGGGGTAAGAGCCCACCGGATGCCGTGGCGACACGGCATGCCGCACATCCTATGGGTTGCAAGGCCAAATACACCGGCAGCAAAGGATTGCTCGTCCATTGCCGGGGGGTAGGCTGCTTGGCGTGAGCCAGAGCCGTCTGGCAACAGGCGGTCAAGATAAATGACAGACAGGAGTCTTATTCCATTGGAAAAAGGCTCCTACATAACCCGGCTTATATCTCTTCTGCCTTTTTCCGGGGGCGGGCATGGCCCGTCCTCTTTTTTTATTAACCTCCGCAAGATAATATACATGAAGACACAGCAAAAGAAAGAAAGCCGGATAAGCCTCTGGGCCGACAAGATCAAGAACATCATCGACTACTGCATTTCGGGCGTCTGGTCCGACAACCGCAAGACTATGAAGGTCAGAATCGTCAAGACTGTAAACCTCACCATACAGTCGTTTCTCAACCGCGACCTCCAGATAAAGTCGATGGCCATCACCTATCAGACCATCTTCGCCATGGTGCCGGCGCTCGCACTGCTCCTCGCCATAAGCAAGGGATTCGGGTTTCAGGAAATTGTGCAGAACGAACTCTACACCTACTTTCCGTCGCAGAGCAAGGCGCTTGGAGCGGCTCTCGGATTTGTAGACTCATATCTGGCGGAAGCATCATCGGGCATCCTGGTCGGAGTCGGCCTCATCGTGCTGCTCTGGACCCTTATCTCCCTTCTGAGCAATATCGAGGACGCATTCAACAATATCTGGGACATAAGAAGCAACCGCAACATAATCCAGAAAGTAAGAGACTATATCGCCATTTTTCTGCTCATACCGGTGCTGATGATCCTTAGTTCGGGCATATCCATATTCATGTCGAGCACCATCCTCGCCGTCGTGCCATTCGAATTTCTCTCCCCTTTTGTCAACACTCTTCTCGAACTGAGCCCCGTGGTGCTTTGCTGGGCGGCGTTCAGCCTTTGCTTCTGGCTGATTCCCAACACAAAAGTATCGTTCAAATACGCTGCCATATCGGGTCTGCTGTGCGCCCTCGCTTTTGAATTGCTGCAGGTGCTATTCCTGGGAGGCCAGATATATGTGTCGAAATACAATGCCATCTACGGCTCGTTCGCGTTTCTTCCCCTTCTTCTGATATGGCTCCAGATAAGCTGGCTGCTGCTGCTCTCGGGCTGCGGCCTCACCTACGCCTTGCAAAACATATTCTCATACAATTTTTTCGACAATATCAGCAGCGTCTCGCAAGCCTACTACCGCAAGGTGCTCCTCGTGGTCACTGCCGTGATCTACCGTAGATTCCACCAGGGCATGCCGGCTCCCACGCGCAACAGCCTCTCGATGACCTACGGACTCCCGATAAGCATGGTGAGCAGCATATCCGACAGGCTCATCAGAGCAGGACTCGTGCAGACCACCGGAGAGACCGGCGAGGAGCATGATCCCGGACTCGTGCCCACCACCGACACCGACCGGATTAGCGTGCGCGATGTAGTGGTCAGAGTGGAAAACGAGGGCAAAGCCGAATTCATACCCGATTTCCGCACTACCTATTCGGACGCCCTCCGACAGATCGACGAAATGATGAACCGCATGTATGAGGCCTCGGGCGATATGCCCATACGCGACCTTGACATATATGTCGACCCCGAAAGCAGATATATACACCGTCCCGCTGCAGAATCTTGACCAACTCGTCCTGCGCCGCGGCAGAAGCCGCCAAAGCCCCGCGGATGAGCCCTAATCGAGACGATTTATATGTTGTGCAACACTTTTGAACACTTTTGACACTTTTTTATTTTGCAGACTTGTTAATTTTTGCTAAATTTGCGTTTAAGGTGTCGGCGACGGCTACCGCTCCCTCCTAAACCATGGAATATCAACAAAACTATAAATATGAGTTACCTGAAATTTGACAAGAATCTCATGATAAATCTGGAGCAGAGTCTACCCAAAGAGATGCTCCGGACCAACAAATCGGGAGCTTACCACTGCACTACGCTCGTGGGATGCAACACCCGGAAGCAGCATGGACTGCTCGTGATTCCGATTCCGGAAATGGACGACAAGGCGCACGTGTTGCTGTCGAGTCTCGACGAGACAGTCATACAGCATGGCGCTCCCTTCAATCTCGGCATACATCAGTATGGTCATGACGTGTTTTCGCCCAACGGGCATAAATACATTCGCATGTTCGACTGCGAGACCGTGCCCACCGTCACCTACAGGGTAGGAGGTGTGATTCTCACAAAGCAGAAGACATTCATCAGCAATGAGAACCGCATCCTTATCAAATACACCCTTGTGGATGCCCACTCCGACACCACGCTGCAGTTCAGGCCTATGCTCGCCTTCCGCAACGCCAACGACCTCGTGCTCGAGAACGAAGCCATCAACAAGAACATACGCGAGGTGCCCAACGGCATTTCATCATGCCTCTACGCAGGCTACCCGGATCTGGTGATGCAGTTCAGCAAGTCAGTGAAATGGGTCAACGACGGCCATTGGTACAACGGCATCGAATACTACAAAGACCGCGACCGCGGCATACCATATAAGGAAGACCTCTGGGTGCCCGGTTATTTCGAGATGCCTATAAAGAAGGGAGAGAGCATAATCTTCAGCGCCGGCACATCTGAGATCGAGCCAGACTGCCTTGTCGAGATGTATGAAAACGAGATTAAGTCGCGCACTCCGCGCACCAGTTTCTACAACTGCCTCAAGAACTCGGCAAAGCAGTTCTATCTCACCAACAAGAACGGCAAATACATCATGGCCGGATTCCCCTGGTATAACGTACGCGCCCGCGACGAACTCATCGCGATCCCCGGATGTACGCTCGCGATCAACCACACCGAGGATTATATCCAGATAATGGACTCTTTCCTGAAGGCTCTCGACACATATATCGAGACCGGAGAGAAAGACCGCACCATACATGAGATAGACCTGCCCGACATCCCGCTCTGGACCATCTGGGCCATTCAGCAGTACAGACGCAGCACCGACACCCGCGCCTGCCGCGAACGCTACGGAGAGACCGTAAGGAAACTCGTGGAGGATATCCGCAACGAAAGAATCCGCAACCTGCATCTCAACCACAACGGCCTTCTCAGCAGCAACGGCACCGACACTCCGGTGACCTGGCTCTCAGCCTCCATCAACGGCCGGCCAATCATACCGCGTTCAGGCTATATCGTGGAGTTCAACGCTCTTTGGTACAATGCCGTACGCTTCCTCATCTCACTCTATGAAGGAGAAGCCGGAATGGAAGAATATCTCGGACAACTCAATGTCCTCGCAGATAAGATCAAAGTGTCTTTCACCGAGACATTCCTCAACGACTACGGTTATCTATACGACTACGTCAACGGCACCTATGCCGATGTGGAGGTTCGTCCCAACATGGTGATCGCCATAGGCCTTGAATATTCACCGCTCGACCGCCGTCAGCGCCGCAAGGTGCTCGACCTCGCCACCCGCGAACTGCTCACTCCCAAAGGACTGCGCTCTCTCAGCCCGAAAAGTTATGCCTACAGGCCAAACTACGTGGGCGGCCCGATCGAACGTGAATACGCTGTGCATCAGGGTCCGGTGCGTCCGTGGCTCTTCGGCTTCTATGCCGACGCCTACATAAAGGTGTTCGGAGTCAGCGGCCTCGGTTTCATCGAGCGCAAACTCATCGGATATGAAGACGACATGTCGGAAAACTGCATCGGCTCGCTCAGCGAGATGTATGACGGCAATCCGCCATTCGCCGGACGAGGCGCCGTCTCGACGGCTAAGAATGTGGGCGAGATACTTCGCACCATCAAGAATGTGAAAGAACTCAACAAATTACAGAACAACGATAACTAACAAGATATGAAGGCATTAATGTTCGGATGGGAATTCCCTCCCCATATCCTTGGAGGTCTTGGCACTGCATCCTACGGATTGACAAAAGGGATGCATGCCTGCGGCGACATGGATATCACTTTCGTGATTCCGAAACCATGGGGCGACGAGGAAAAGGGATTCGCCCGCATCATCGGCGCCAACACCACTCCCGTGGCGTGGCGCGATGTGAACTGGGATTATGTAGAGAGCCGCATAGGCAAGGTGATGGATCCGCAACTGTACTACGACCTGCGCGACCATATCTATGCAGATTTCAACTACATGAAACTCAATGATCTCGGTTGCATAGAATTTTCAGGCCGCTATCCCGACAATCTCATCGAGGAGATCAACAACTATTCCATTGTGGCGGGAGTGATAGCCCGCACAGTGGAGTGCGACATCATCCACGCCCACGACTGGCTGACATATCCGGCCGGCATACACACGAAGAACGTGACCGGCAAGCCTCTCGTGATCCACGTCCACGCTACAGACTACGACCGCTCGCGCGGCAATGTCAACCCCACCGTGTTCGCAATAGAGAAAGACGGCATGGAGAATGCCGACCACATCATGTGTGTGTCTGAACTGACACGCCAGACCGTGATCCACAAATATGGCATCAACCCGGCCAAGGTATCTACCGTGCACAATGCCGTGATACCCCTGCCCCAGGATTACCTTGACCTGAAACGCCGCACTCCGGAAGGAGAGAGAGTGGTGACATTCCTCGGCCGAATCACTATGCAGAAAGGTCCGGAATATTTCGTCGAGGCTGCCGCGAAAGTGCTTCAGAAAGACAAGAACGTGAGGTTTGTCATGGCCGGAAGCGGCGACATGATGAACGACATGATCAAACTTGTGGCCAAGAGAGGCATTGCCGACAGGTTCCATTTCACCGGTTTCCTGCGGGGCAAGGAAGTGTATGAGATGCTCCGCGACTCGGACGTGTATATAATGCCTTCCGTGTCCGAACCGTTCGGCATCTCCCCGCTCGAGGCTATGGAGATGGGTGTGCCGAGCATCATCTCGAAGCAATCGGGCTGCGCCGAGATCCTCACCAATGTGATCAAGACCGACTACTGGGACATCGACGCGATGGCCGACGCCATCCACAGTATCCTCAACTATCCCGCCATGTACCATACTCTCCGCGACAAAGGAATCGAGGAGATACACGGAATCACATGGGAGAAAGTCGGCAGAAAAGTGATCGGCATCTACAAAGATGTGATCGCTGCGCGCAACCATTAAAACAACAGTCTAAATTTCAAAATCCACATTCAAAAAATTATGAAAAACGTTTGTTTTTATCTCAACATACACCAGCCCTACCGTCTGAAAAGATACCGTTTCTTCGACATAGGCAACGACCACTACTACTACGACGACTTCGCCGACGAAGACATCATCAGCAATGTAGCCGAACGCAGTTATCTGCCCATGTGCAACACTCTGCTTGAGATGCAGAAGGAATACGGCCAGGACTTCAAGTGCGCCATATGCATATCAGGCACCGCCATCGAACAGCTTCAGCAGGCCGAGCCGGAAGTGATCGAACTGCTCCGCAAACTCGCCGACGCCGGCACTGTGGAGTTTATCGGCGGCACATTCGCCCACTCTCTCGCAGCCCTCGAGGATCCGGAAGAATTCATGAGGCAGGCCAAGTCCGAGCAGAAGACTATCAAGATGGTGTTTGGCCAGACTCCGAAAGTTTTCGCCAACACCGAACTCATCTTCGACGACGACATCGCCGCCCTCATACAGGCGATGGATTTCAAGGCTGCCCTGGTGCCCGGCGCAAAGCATATCCT
>USNC01000110.1 GCA_900555915.1 uncultured Porphyromonadaceae bacterium
CAGCAGATCCACATTCCCGGGATTTTCATACCCGTTGATGCTGGCCGTCCCTGTGCTCGACCCGTCGATGTCGGGAGATTCGGCTATATTCGGACTCACTGCATAGAAATTGACAGGCTTGTCAGGCCAATAGGCCGCGGGCGAATAGGTCCACTCTGTACCCTTGCGGGTGACGAGCACATTGTCCATAAGGAGTTTACCATCCGTATATGCAGTGACGGCAAACTCCTTGATATTCGCTGTCGTAGTCACCTCACCTCTTGTGGAGCGCTGGGCCACAACGTTGAAACTGATCTGCGACGGATCATAACTTTCCAGAGAAGACTCCGATTCCGAACTGCATGATGCGAACGACAATGCAACAAAGCAACATGCTGCCGATAATTTAATTCTGTCGATAGTTTTCATAAGATTAAATTTAAGAATGAAAAAATGAAGGCATCAGCTTCGACTGGAGCTTTTCCTTTCAATTATAATGCTTAATCATGTAGATAAGTTTATCACGACGGTGTGCCAGTCGTCGACATTGACATCAAAACTGCCGGAGGCCGGACCTGATTCGGGCAGTGATATGTCCTTCAGCGTTATCCACACATCCATAGGATCGTCGGCTGCAAGCACCTGGCCGGTGACATCAAACACATAATTATGCCTGCTTCCATCTTTGAGCCACACATAAAGACCCAGCATATTCTTCGCGTCAGGACCCGCGGCACGACCGAATGTAAGGAAATCGCCCTCTATCGAGTCAATGCCCGCCGCTTCAAGCCGAAGGGGTACGGTGACCGCCTCCGCCGACGGCGTTCCGTCGGCGAGCCTGACCGAAGACGCCAGGCCGCTCACCGCGCCACTCATCATCGCCACTCCGCCGAGATTGCCCACTTTCTCAATCCGCACATGATAACGGCTGACAATACACATTGGAAAATCTATGAGACACAGTTTGTGTGAATCGCGGCGGCACGTCTCTTCCACTACGTGTCCGTCGGGCAAGGTATAGGAGAGATACCCCGGACTCACATGAACTTCAGCGACAGCATCTGTCCATAACATATCGGGGCTGTACCTGACATCCTGACAAGGCATCCCCTCCCCATCGGAGCGGGAAGGGGGCAAGCCAGCCCTGCCGCTCTCAAGCCCGAGCGCATCGAAAAGCTGACACGACCCTGTGGTGACCGAGATCCCGCCAAAGGAATCTGCATTTTCCAATACCACAGTACTGAAGTCATCGTTGACTGCCACAAGACTATAGACGCGGTCGGGCACCTTCACATCTCCGCCGTCCTTTCCGGCAGTGTCGAATCGCCAAGGCCTGCCGCCATCATCGGGAAAGAAAAAATAAGCCATTCCGGCGGGCTCCGCATCGGGAGCATACCTCCAGTCATTGCTTATGGCCAATGGAATCATATAGTTGCCGGAGCATCCGCTCATGTCTTCATATACACACGACTGCAGTGCCGGCAGCGATGCAAGCAGACATACAGTTGATATGAGTTTTGTGAAATCTGACATATTTTTTCCGGTCTTATCCATTCAACGACCGAACCGTACGATAGGTTCACCCGCTCAATAGACAAGACAGGTGCGCATCCTTGTATGGAAACCGATTTTTTTTGTTAATTTTGCACTATGAAATCCGCCATACTTGAACTCACACGGCAAAAAAGCCTCCTAATGCTGGAATATGAGGAGGAGAGACGCCAATTCACCGAAGTCACCGAAAAAATCGGAATCACCCGCCTTGCCGAACGCGGCAACGCCTGGTGGCCTGTCAGGATAGGGAAAACCTACTGGAACTCGCTCAACCAGCGAGTGGTGGAGATATACAGGTCTTCAGAAGAAGAAAACAGCGAGAACGACCATAACTTTGAATATGGACGGCAGCTCACCTTTTTCACAACCTCGGAGAAAAGCGAATCGAGACCGCAACTGCTTTTCAGCGGGACGGTAAACTATGTGGATGGCGACAGAATGGCGGTGGCTGTAGGCGACTCAGCCGACCTACAGAGACTCGTGTCCGCCGAGACGGCAGGCGTCATGCTGTCGTTTGACGAAACTACCTACAGGGCAATGCTCGATGCCATCGACCGAACCATAAAGGCAAAAGGGAGACTTGGCGAACTGAGAGACCTCTTCTACAGCCGCAGAAGCGCGGAAGAACTCACTTTCGCCCCGATGCGGTTTCCCTATCTCAACCACATACAGGAAAGCGCGGTCAACAAGGTGCTCCGAGCCAAAGACGTGGCCATAGTGCATGGCCCTCCGGGCACAGGAAAGACCACTACGCTCGTGGAGGCGATAAACGAGACTCTTCGCCGGGAAAGCCAGGTGCTTGTGTGCGCCCAGAGCAACATGGCGGTAGACTGGATATCGGAAAAACTGGTGGACAGAGGCATACACGTGCTGCGCATGGGCAACCCGACACGCGTCAACGACAAGATGCTCTCTTTCACGTATGAGCGCCGGTTTGAGTCTCATCCCGACTATCCCGACCTCTGGAGCATACGCAAGGCCATCCGCGAACTGCAGGGAACCAAGCGGCGGGGCTCCGACCAATGGCACCAGAAGATGGACCGGCTGCGCTCGCGCGCCACAGAACTTGAGATCCGCATCAATGCCGACCTCTTCAATTCAGCCCATGTCATAGCCTGCACACTGACAGGAAGCAGTACGAGACTTCTCGACGGAATTAAATTCTCCACTCTCTTCATCGACGAGGCCGCACAGGCGCTTGAGGCGGCATGCCTTATCCCGCTGCGCCGGGCAGGAAGACTCATACTCGCCGGCGACCACTGCCAGCTTCCGCCGACGGTGAAATGCCATGAGGCGATGAGGCAGGGGCTCGGAAAGTCGCTGATGGAAAGGCTCGTGGAGAATCATCCGGAGTGCGTCACTCTGCTTTCGATGCAATACCGCATGAATGAGGAAATCATGAGGTTTTCGAGCGACTGGTTTTATGGCGGAGCCATGGTGGCCGCCCCGGAAGTGAAATTCCGCGGCATACTTGACTATGACACGGCGATCGACTGGGTAGACACGGACGTGGAGGCCACGCCACAGGCCGGGGACTCCGACACGGAAGAGAGTCTACTTCACTATAAGGAGTCTCTCGCCGGCAACACCTTCGGCAGAATAAACAGGGACGAGGCCCGACTCACTCTGCTCACACTGCAGAACTACATACAGAAAATCGGGAAAAGACGATTTCTCGAGGAGCGCATAGACGTGGGGCTGATCTCGCCCTACCGGGCGCAGGTGCAATATATGCGCCGCCTGATAAGGCGACTGTCTTTTTTCAAGGAACTCAGAAAGAGCATCACGGTAGACACGGTGGACGGATTCCAGGGTCAGGAGCGCGATGTGATAGTGATCTCGATGGTGCGGAGCAATGAAGACGGCAACATAGGCTTTCTGCGCGACCTACGCCGCATGAACGTGGCCATGACCCGCGCCCGCATGAAACTCATCATAATAGGTTCGGCGGAGACTCTTACGAAGCATCCGTTCTACCGAAAACTTCACACCCACATTTCGGAACCATGAAGTACCCGTCAAAAACAAACATCGGGGCAGAAGTGTTAAATTATCAAAACAAGATCGTCTGCTTATGAAAAAATCAATCATATGGCTGCTCACTGTAGTGATGGGCATCACATTCTGCGCCTTACTGTATTTTCAGATAATGTATCTGGAAAACATGGTGAAAATGAGGGAATCACAATTCTCGGAGGGAGCGATGCGCTCCATCTATGGCACCGTGGGTTTTCTTGAGCGCCAGGAGACCCTCCATTTCCTTGAGAAAGACATCAATCTGCTGGAACAGTCATACAACGACGAGAACAACCCGCTCATCTCGCAGGAATACTTCTCCGGCTCCAACCCAGGCAATGATCCGGTCATCTCCTTTCCCCAGCCAACCGAGAATCTGGAAAAAAGATACCAGGACCTGCAGGAATCGATCCGCAACCAATACATTTATCAGAAAGGGCTGCTCAACGAGGTGATCATCTCCATACTCTACGACGCCGCCCACCGCCCGGTGGTGGAGCGCGCCGACTCCTCCGCCGTGCGCAATGTGCTCTCGATGGAACTCGCCAACAACGGCCTTGACGTACCGTTCAGTTTCGCCGTCACCGACAAGAACCATTTCGTCTACTCCACAGCCGGCTTCGATCCGGAACTGAGCGACAACAAGACTTACAGCGCACGCCTCTTTCCAAACTCGGCGAGCAGATATGAACTTAAGGTGCAGTTTCCGACAAAGGCCAACTACATCTTCTCATCTGTCAGGTTCGTGATACCGACACTCGCCCTCACCCTGCTTCTGCTCGCCATATTCATATTCACCATGATCCTTGCGTTCAGGCAGAAAAAACTCGGGGAAATGAAGACCGACTTCATCAACAACATGACCCATGAGCTCAAGACCCCGATATCGACCATCTCGCTTGCCGCACAGATGCTCAACGACGACTCGGTGAGGAAATCGCCCGAGACGCTGCATCACATATCGGAAGTGATCAATGCCGAGTCGAAGCGGCTCAGGTTTCAGGTGGAGAAAGTGCTTCAGATGTCGGTGTTCGAGAACAGCAGCAACGCCCTGAATTTCGTACCGGTCGACGCCAACAAAGTGATAGCCGGAGTGGTGTCTACATTCAAACTCAAGGTGGAACGCTTCGGCGGACACCTCAGTTTCCACAACGGAGCCGATGAGTCGACGGTGCTTGTGGACGAGATGCAGTTTACCAACGTGATATTCTCACTTCTCGACAACGCGGTGAAATACCGCAACGAGGAAGTCGCTCCGGAACTGGTGGTGACCACCTCCGATGAAGACAACGGCAACCTGCGTATAAGCATCCAGGACAACGGCATAGGCATGCGCAAGGAAGACCTCAAGAAGATATTCGACAAGTTCTACAGAGTGCACACCGGCAACCGTCACGACGTGAAGGGATTCGGTCTGGGGCTTGCCTACGTGAAGAGAATGGTGAGCATATTCAACGGAAGCATCACCGTGGAATCTGAACTCGACAAAGGCTCGACATTCACCATCGTACTCCCCCTCGACGGCAAAGTCAGGGATGATGCAAAATAGCCTCACGGCATTACGGAACAAAAGATTTTACAAAAATTTATTGTCTCTGTGAGGAATTATCGCAATCCATACGTTAATATAGATAGAAAAAACTTTAGTATTTATAATCCCTAATAGAATAGTCATGGAAGAAAAAACAAAAATATTGCTCTGCGAAGATGATGAGAACCTGGGGATGCTCCTCCGGGAATTTCTTCAGGCAAAAGGATTCAACGCAGATCTTTTTGAAGATGGAGAAAAAGGCTACAAGGCATTTCTCAAGGGCAAATACGACCTTTGCGTGCTTGATGTCATGATGCCGAAAAAAGATGGATTCACACTTGCACAGGAAATCAGGAATGTGAACGGAGAAGTGCCGATAATATTCCTGACAGCAAAAAACCTGAAGGACGACATACTCGAAGGCTTCAAGATCGGCGCGGACGACTACATCACCAAGCCCTTCTCGATGGAAGAACTCGTGGTGCGCATCGACGCGATCCTGCGGCGAGTGAAAGGGAAGAAAGACAGAGAGGTGACCCTCTTCAGAATAGGCAAGTTCACATTCGACACCCAGAAGCAGGTGCTCGTCTCCGGCGAGAACACCCAGAAACTTACCACAAAGGAGTCGGAACCTGTCTCTTATACACATCTCCGAGCCCACGAGACACTGAGCGATCTCG
>USNC01000111.1 GCA_900555915.1 uncultured Porphyromonadaceae bacterium
GTGGGCTCGGAGATGTGTATAAGAGACAGCATCTATATAACCACGGGATGCAGAAACAGAGGCCCGAAGGAAGTGACCAGAAACTCTACAGCCTGCGACATACAGATATCCAACGTGATAGCGCAAGACTGCGATTCATTATGCTCAATAATAGTGACAGGGATGCCGGAAGAACCGGTGAGAGGAATCTGGCTCGACAACATCCGCCTGCACTACAGAGGAGGCTTGGAACCGCTTGAGGACGCAAGAGCCTACCGCGAACAGGGGAAAAACTATCCGGAACCTAAATTTGCAGGACGCACTCCGGCTTACGGACTCTACGGACGCCATGTGGAGGGTCTTTACGTAAACAATCTTTCATTCACATATGCGAAACCCGACAGACGTCCGGCCGTAGTGCTGGACGACGTGGCCAACTGCGTGATAAGCGATCTCACAGCACCGGTGGAGACAGGGGTGAAACAGATAGAGATGTATGACTGCGACAATGTCGTGATAAAAGAATGACGCCTTGAAATATACAAGAACAGCGACAGCAAGCATTGCGGTCATGACCGCAATGGCAGCATGGACAGCCGACTATCATGTCTCGCCTACAGGCAACGACTGCAACCCCGGAACCGAACTATCGCCATTAAAGACATTGAAGGCAGCGATCGGAAAAGCGGAGAAAGGAACCACCATCTTCCTGCACGGTGGCATACACAAGCCATCGGCGCATGACATCATGCGGCCCGGCGGCGAGGGGAAAGTCTACGACTGTGTCTACTATCTTGACAAGAACGGGACCGAGCAGGAACCGATCACAATCTCAGGATATCCCGGCGAACAGGCCGTGATCGACCTTTCAGACATAAAGACGGGCAACCGCATCATCGGGTTTGACCTTAAAGGCGACCACTGGCATCTGAAAGATTTCGACATAGTGGGAATCCAGGTCACCCAAAAAGGGCACACGCAGAGCATCAATGTCGGACTTTTCGGGGGAAGCAACTGCATAGTGGAATGCGTCAACATGCACGACGGCATGGGAATAGGGGTGTACGCGACAAAAGGGAGAGACAACCTCATCCTCAACTGCGACGCCTACAACAACTACGACCCTGTCTCTGAAGAGGGACACGGCGGCAACTGCGACGGATTCGGTTTTCACCTCAAGGAAGCGGGAAGCACCGGGAATGTCATTTCGGGCTGCCGCGCATGGCGCAACAGCGACGACGGTTTCGACCTCATCAACAACTTCTACCCCGTAGTGATAGAAAATTGCTGGGCGTGGGAGAACGGCTATGACGCCGAAATGGTATCGCGAGGCGACGGCACCGGCTTCAAATCAGGCGGGTTCGGAATGAAACCACATGCCAAGGCTCCTGCGAAGATACCGAGAAACATTGTGCGCGACTGCATAGCGTGGGCCAACAAGAACCAGGGATTCTATGCCAACCACCACTTAGGCGGACTTGACTTTATCAACAATTCCGCCTATGCCAACCGCAGAAACTTCAATATGGTGAACCGAAAATCACGCGATGAGGCAACCGATGTGGACGGGTACGGACACAATCTGGCAAACAACGTGGCCTTCGGCGCCATTCAGGCCGATGGCGACTGCGTGAATCTTGACATGGAGAAATGCACGGTGGAGAACAACTCTTTCGGCGCGACCATTCTGTTGTCGGCCGATGATTTCGAGAGTCTCGATGCCTCGCAACTGAGACGGAGCAGGAAGGAAGACGGCTCACTCCCCGAAATAGACTTTATGAAACTGAAGAAAAACTTCGGGGGTACTTATAAAAAAGACAGACACGAAGCGCTGCGCCATGCCCTCACTGAATATATAAAAGGGAAAGACGCCAACATCGGAGTGGCAGTGATAATAGAGGGAAAAGACACAGTGGAGGTGAACGGCAAAGACCGGTTTCCGATGCTCAGCGTCTATAAGTTTCCCATCGCCCTGGCTATGGCCGATCATCTACGCGACAACGGCATGACTCTTGACCTTCCGGTCCGCATCCAGGCTGAAGACCTGCATACCGACACCTACAGCCCCATGACCGAACAGATCACGTCGTCAGGACTGATGCAAACGGATTCACTGACCATGACAGCCGGAACCCTTCTCAACCATATGCTTCAGCAAAGCGACAACAACGCTTCCGACATAATATTGAAAACCATGGGAGGCACCGGACGTGTGACTGCCTATCTGAGAAGCATCGGAAGCCGGGACATCAGCGTAGTCAGCACAGAAGACGAGATGCACGCCGACAATTCACTGTGCTATTCCAACTCGTCGACACCTGTCGGCATGGCAGCGCTCATGGACATGTTTGACACCGCACATAACGATTCCATCTCCCGGGAGATCAAGAATATGATGGAGACCTGCACCACCGGGACCTGGAGGCTGGCGCTACCGCTTGCCCCGGCAGGAGCAGCAGTAGGCCACAAGACCGGCACTGGCTTCACTCTTCCCGACGGACGGCTCATGGCCGTCAACGATGCAGGCTACGTGCATCTGCCCGACGGCCGCAGATATGCCATAGCAGTATTCGTGGAAAACTCCGGCTACGACATGCAGCAGACAGAATCACTCATCGCTGAAATTTCGGAAATGGTGTATTCGCACATCGTGCGATGACCGGCATCCCCGACTTGAACCTCAAATGAGGCCCCGGTTATTGAACAAAAGACAAGGCTCCGTGCAGTTCTGACCACTGCACGGAGCCATTGTGTTAGTTAAAGACAGCACGAATCAATTTTCAGGCAGGATCCAGAGTCTGACCGGACCTTTGAGTCCGGAAGGAAGCAACGGCGATGCCGAGTTGAAAAATTTGAATCCCACTACTGTCTTTCTATCTACGGAAGGACGTTCCGTGCCGTTGGCGAGCCAATCGGGAATCTCGGCAAGATAGTGTCCGGCCACCGGACTGCCAGGAGCATAGGTGTATTGAAGCGGTTCAGACCATTTCAAATCGTCCGGCTCCTGCTCATCGCCCACCATACGGTTTACCCACAGATTTGTCACATCTATCTCCATAGTGTTGGATCCCTTCTTCAAAGCGGACGTAATATCAATGAGATAAGGAGCCTTCCACATCGGCGGGAATTCCACTGAATTGACCCTTACCGCCGCCATGTCGTCGACCTCACCCAAATCGAGAATAATCCTGCCGCCTGCAAGTTGTTTTCGGTCAAGTTTGAACGTAGTCGAATATGTCGCCGTGCCTGAAAAATATTTATGGTCCTTTTCAGGCAGTTCGGTCCAATCCTTGAGATCATGCAGTCTGCAGCACTGTCTGTCGTCATTCCCCGTAGGAAATTTCAACATCCATTCTCCGTCAAGATCCACCTTTGCGGCATTCCCCATATCCATGGATGTGACAAGGCAGTTCTCGGCCACCACCGTCGACACTCCGGCGGGGGCGGTTTCATCTGAAATGATGATAAATCTTGATCCGGAGGGTTCGATTGCAAGATCAAACACATATCCGCCTGTCCCGGACATTGTCACCGCATAGGGATCCCACAGTTCGGCCCGCCGGCCTGCTGCAAGATGTGTAATGTCTATTTGCGAAGTTACCACACTGTCGGTAGGATTACAAAGAAAGAGAATATCATTGTTGCCGTCTACCCTATGGTATGACTGGAACGAAGAAGACACCATCGCCTGCTCCTTTGCGGGCACACCCCTCTGCAGCAGCGACTGGCATCTGGCCATGTATTCAAACAAACCTTTCGCACCGCCAGCCTTCCACCAGGTCTGCGCGGGCACGAACTGGGTGCCCCATATTCCGAACGACATGCCGGGTTCCACGCCCGGCCAGGGGTTTACGGCGCCGGCATGCAGCATCATCCTGTTCACACCCGTGCAGTATGCCCTGTCGCATATAGGTTTAAGCGAATTCGGATCATCCTGCCACGCATGGAGCGGCCAGCAGGTGAATCCCTCGGCATACATGATGCCACGCCCAAGCTGCCTCACCACCTTCTCGTGCCTACGCATGTCTTTCCAACCCCAGTCGGGTTTAACCCAGAATTCAGTAGCCATGATGGCACCAGGAGAGTTTTCCAATATCTTGTATATGTCGAGCACTCTGAACGGTTTCTGCCCCCCTGTGCCGTAAGGCTCAATCAGCAAATTCAACCCCGGCGTCCGCGAGGCCAGCTCATTCATGTATCCGTAGTAGTTCTCTGCGAAAAGAGAAGTCACCACATCCTCAAGATCCTTCATAAACCGCCCGGACTCTTTCTTGCTTTCCACCAACGCACACCCGGCCAATACCGGGAGATATGGAATAATATCATACTTCTTCCTCATCCTGAACTCATCTGGAAGAACAACGCTCCAATCCTGACCGCCGGCTTCATAACTGTCGATCTCCAATCTTGTGAACACCGTGCCGGCAAGATTTCCCGCCAAGTCAACAATCATAGCCGGATAGGCATCCCAGAACGCTTTGACCGCCTCGCGGCGCATCTTGTCGCACTCCAGTCCGCGCCCCGAGACGGGAGACTGCGATTCATTCGTCTTTCCATTGGTGGTATGACCGAAGCGTACGAGTCTGGTATCCCGGCCTTCAAATACAGGGATTGCCCGCATATCCGCAAGCGAACCGTCGGCAAACGAGCTCGTGAGATCCACGATGTCAGCCTTTTGTATGACCGAATCACACGGAAACGCAAGCACAGCGATATCCTGATAATAATCGTATGCCGGGTCAATCTCCGGTCGGGGAAGAGGCAGCAGCCTACTGCCTGCCTGCATCAGACTGTCTAACTGACGGGGAGATACGGTCACCTCCGAAAACACAAGTTTCTGCATGGAGTATTCCGGAGTGACGCTGCGGTATGCGCTCGACGACCATCCCGGACAATTATGAGTGCCGAATGAAAGACCGAGACGCCCGCACTCCATGATGGCCCAACGCATCATTTCCTTCCATTTGTCGCTCCCGATGGCACAGGAAGGATCGCCTACACGGATCTGGCGGTCACCACCTATCTGAAAATTCTGAACTCCGCTAAGGCCAGCCGCCTTGAAAGCCTCGAGGTCACGCGTGATCGACTCTTTCGATACAAGACCATCCATCCACTGCCAGATGATGATCGAGCGGTCACTCTCCTTCGGGCTTATAAAATCAGCCTTATAGTCGGCCGGCGCGGCATTCACAGGCAGTGATCCGCCTATGACAAACGCGACGACCGTCGCTGCTGTTGATAATAATTTCATGACAAGGTAATATTAATGCTGCAAAATTAATAAATAAAATCGAGAGAGCAAAGGCGTAGGCCCGGGACCATAAAAGGCATGTCGGGACCGCGGTGGAAAACCGCGGTCCCGACATAATACCGCACACTTGAGGAAAAGAAGCCGAGGCATCCGCTACATGGAGGGATATTCCACGGCAGACTGCGTCTGCATCTGGTCGACAGTGACACCGAACTGTATGCCGTCGAAAAGCACCGACGGATTATCGATGGCAATCTTATAGATATATGAATAACCGGCGTTCCACTGCGACACGGTGCTGTTGGTGACCGGATACATTATGCGTCCGCATCCCGAATCGCCTGCCAGCAGATAAGCGGGAGTCTGCGTGTTCGGAAACAGTTTGCCACCTGTAGCCTTGTCGAAGATCTCACAATCCACGGCGATGTATGTTCCCGTGAAGACCTTGTTGGCGGCGTCGTAAGTCAGTCGGCCGAGTTCCTGTCTCTTATACACATCTCCGAGCCCACGAGACACTGAGCGATCTCGT
>USNC01000112.1 GCA_900555915.1 uncultured Porphyromonadaceae bacterium
GCCTCGGCCTGGGTGTGGCGCCGGAACATCTGCACACTATCGACTCTCTGCCGAAAAACCTGGAGGATATGAAATGCCTCTTTAAATCGGCTATCGACCACCGCGGTCTCTCAGTAGTCGTATCGCGTCGCGAATGTATCCAGACCTTGCGCAGGCATGGATCGCACCGCGGGCCGAAGACCGGCGCCTGACCACACTGCAGATGCGGACCAAAGCGAGATTTATCTAATTTGTCAGACTCAAATAAAGAAAAAAAACGACGTGAAGACAGATATAGTATTAGCAGGAGTAGGCGGACAGGGAATCCTCAGCATCGCCACCATACTCGGCGTAGCGGCTCTAAAAGACGGGCTGAACATAAAACAGGCGGAAGTGCACGGCATGAGCCAGCGCGGAGGTGACGTGCAGTCAAACCTGCGTATATCCTCAGAGAGCATTTCCTCCGACCTTATCCCCACTGGAATGGCCGACCTCATTGTTAGTCTTGAGCCGATGGAGGCTCTGCGCTACTTGCCGATGTTGTCACCCGGCGGCTGGCTGGTGACATCCACCGCTCCATTTATCAACATTCCTGACTACCCTGATTCAGAAGCCATAGATACCGAAATCAAGACCGTAGGTCGTGCCGTGGCATTTGACATGGAGGCCCTGGCAAAGGAATGCGCATCGGCAAGAAGCAGCAACATGGTGCTTCTCGGTGCAGCTTCTCCATTCATCGACATGGACGCGGCCAAGATAGAGGATGCTATCCGAAGTGTATTCGGGGCAAAGGGTGAGGCCATCGTGGAATCAAACATAAAAGCCTTCCGTGCGGGCCGCGAAATGGCGTCCGTGCAGGCTGGATTATCGAAATAAATAAAACGTCTCAAGTTTCGCATCCCGAACTCTCATACCTATAGCCTATAGCCTAAAGCCTATAAAATTGAGCTCGCGAACCTTGAATTAATAATAAATCTATATGTTTCCGCTAACACAAGACATACTCGACAAGACAGCGACGCGTCTGGGAATAATCGACATATCCTCCGCCACAATCCGACAGATAGTATCACTCTCGGAAGCTTTGGAAGAGGAAGCTCAAGAACGTTTCATTCATCTTGAACTCGGTAATCCCGGGCTGCCGGCATCGAGTATCGGAATTGAGGCAGAGATCGAGGCTTTGCAACGTGGTGTGGCAAACACGTATCCGCCTATCGGCGGAGTCCCGGAACTCAAGAAAGCTGGAAAGAGATTCGTTAAGGCCTTCATGAATCTTGACATACCGGAGAAAGCCGTCATTCCTACAGTAGGATCCATGCAGGCAAGTTTCACTCTCCAGCTTCTGTTGAGCCAGAGGAAACCGGGCAAAGACTCCATCCTCTTCTTCAATCCCGGATTTCCGGCACAGCGCCATCAGGCGAAAGTACTCGGTATTGGTATCGAGCAGTTCGACATCTACAGCTATCGGGGAAAAGCGCTCGAAGCAAAACTCGACAATATCCTGGCCAAGGGCAATATAAGCGCCATTCTCTTTTCAAATCCCAACAATCCGGCCTGGATCAATCTTACAGATGAGGAACTTGAGATAATTGGACGCATGGCCACCAGACATGATGTGACCGTGATTGAAGACCACGCCTACATGGGTATGGACTTCCGTCAGGACTTCAGCCATCCCTACGAAAACCCATTCATCCCGTCGGTAGGTAGATATACCGACAATTACATCCTCCTGATATCTGGATCGAAAATATTCAGCTATGCAGGGCAGCGTATCGCCATTGTTGCGATGAGTGAAAGTGTCTACGAACGCCGATATGATTTCTTGCGAGAATTCTATGAAATGCCCGCGTTTGGCGACGCCTACATATTCGGCGTGCTGTACACTGCAAGTTCCGGCGTGGCTCATTCTGCACAGTTCGCTCTGGCCGCAATGATGGAGGCCGCCTCCGAAGGAAGACTCGACTTCGTGCGTGAGACTTCAGAATACGGTCGTAGAGCGGAGATAATGAAAAAGATATTCACCGGCAACGGGTTCCATATTGTCTATGATAAAGATGGAGAGGATGACATCTCCGACGGTTTTTTCTTCACGATCGGATTTGAAGACATGGATGGACGCACATTGCAGTCCGAACTGATGCGTCATGGCGTGTCGGCGATCACTCTCGCCTCTACAGGTTCTGAACAGGAAGGAGTGCGCGTCTGTGTGTCAAAGATGTCGGAAGAAACTGATTTTGAAATTCTAAACCAACGACTAAAGAACTTTCACAATGAACATTGATCCGAGATATATGACCGCCGAGGAGGCAGTCCGCTTGATCGAGAACGGCGACCACGTCTATATTCAGGGCAGCACTTCCACTCCGGAAGTGCTTTGCCGCGCTTTGGCCGACCGCGGACATGAACTGCGTGATGTCACTTTATATTCCGCTTTTGCTGTGTGCCGGGAAGAGGCTCCTTATTGCCGTGAGGAATACAGGGACGCATTCGATGTGGAGAGTTTCTTTGTCTCGAATGGAGTGAGGCGTTGGATCCAGCAGGGCTACGGAAGCACCATTCCCCGTTTCCTGGGTGAAGTGCCCGCCCTTATGCGCGACGGAACATGCCGGGTTGATGTGGCCCTCCTCAACTGCTCGCTCCCTAATGAGGAGGGACTTGTGAGTTTCGGTGTCTCTGCCGATCTTGCTACGGCTGCTGTGGAATGCGCCGACAGGGTCATCGCTCAGATAAATCCGCATATGCCGTTCAGTTACGGTGACCCGGTGATACATATCAACAATCTTTCGGCTGCTGTCCTCGTTGATGACCCTCTTGTGGAAGTGCCGACTGCAATTCCGACAGAAGCTGAAAAAAAGATTGGCGACTACATAGCCGCACTGATTCCTGACGGAGCCACATTGCAGATTGGAGTAGGAGGAATTCCAAACGCCGTGATTAGCGCACTGAAAGATCACCGCCATCTGGGATTGCACACCGAAGCAATGACCGATGGTGTGCTTCCGCTGCTTGAAGAAGGTATTATCGACAATAGCCTCAAGAATGTGATGCCGGGAAAATCAGTGGCTTCTCTTGCTCTCGGATCAAGACGTCTATATGACTATATGGATAAGAATCCCGACATAATATTCAAAGACGTGGCCTGGACCAACAATCCGTTTATTATTGCCCGGAATCCTAAAGTGGTAAGTATCAATTCCTGTCTTGAGATCGACCTTACCGGTCAGATATGCGCTGACTCGATCGGGACGAAGGTATTCTCCGGTATCGGTGGCCAGCATGATTTCGTATATGGGTCGCAGCTTTCTGAAGGAGGACTCTCATTTCTCGCCATGCTTTCCACCACCGGCAAAGGTCTCAACAAGATCAAGCCCGTGCTGACGGAAGGTGCCGGAGTGGTGACCACAAGATTCCAGACCAACTATGTGGTGACGGAATACGGTGCGGTCGATCTGCGCGGCAAGAATCTTGCCCAGCGGGCCAGACTGCTGATATCGATAGCCGCCCCTCAATTCAGGGAAGAACTTGAAAAGGCCGCATGCGAACGCTTCGGATACTCATTCCTCCGACTCAAATAAGAAAGGGCTGGCTTCCATGGCTGCCATGCCGCTCTTCCTCTCTTTTCCTTTACTTAACGGCAAAATTTGGAGTGAAACATTCACTCATAGTAATAAAAAAATAACAAACTGAAATGACAGACAACAAAACAGGACAGCCAGATTTCTGGCTGGAAATTAAAAAAGCCTATATCATCGAGAATTTTGAACAATTATTATATTACATAAGAAGATATCAATATGATGGCAAATATGTTGGCAAAAAAGATCCCGGACAGGGAGAATTCCTGACCACTTGCAGGTATCTTCAGGATCTAGCTTATGAACTTTCCGATTTTTCCACGACATCTTCTTTTGTCAACGCCAACAAATTCAAATTGACTGATTCTGACATTGAAATTTCAGACACTCTGGCCTACAGAATAATGGTGGCCGCGCTTATCGCATCTCAGAAAATCAACAAGGAAGAACCGCTGCTTCTCATGCGATTGATAAATCTTCTTGTTATCTCTCACAAAATGCCACAGACCGACATCGCCGACAATCTAATCTCGGTCGTGACCAATTGTGTTTGCCAGGCCCCGATATTGTCTCTCGGTGTCAAATGGGACGATATCAGCAATAAAGACACATTCAGTCCGATAAGACTGTTATATAATCTCAGCCAGACCAAATTTGACACCGCGAGGGGAGTGGACTGCCTGTTTGAGGGTAAAGGAAGTGTCATTTTCACTAAAGGAACTGTTCTGTCAGCCCCTATGAACAAAGCCGATATTCTCAAGGAGACCGGCAACCTGACCAACTACATATTAGCGGGAAAGACAATCAACCTGCTGCTTCAGAAAAGCGACCATATGAAGACTCCCGACTCTGTGGAGGATGTGGCGGAAGGCATCACATTCCTGACAAGAGCGCAGAGCGGTGTCAAACCCAATGTTGTCGAAAACTGTAAGAAATATTCAGCCGGCGCCATAATCCCTGTAATGATTCGTTCAAACTATGGTTGGAAGATAGAGGCCGAGACTATAGATGCGGAATACGAAAAAGTGTTCGGCAAAGTCAATGTCAATCTCAACGAGACTCTGCGGCATGCCGACATGCATAAGGTCTTGCCTTATTTCACTCCCGGCACTGTGCTTCTGGTGGAATATACGCCAGACAACAAAGAAATATTCACAATGCGCACCACCTTCAACAGATTCTATCAGGAATATGCCGACCAGGAAAGAGGCGAGCACACATCCGGCGTATATGTCTCTGATTATTCTGCCGGCACTCAATGGCTCACTGAAGAAGGGTTCCTCGTCAACGTGATGGGTGAGCAGACTGAGGATTTCATACTCGATGCCATGGAAAACAACATTCCCCTGACGATCCGCATCAACAACACCAAGACGCAGTTCGGAAATGTCCTAATCAACGGTTCCATAATCGACGACATCGACAGATTCGGAATGGAAGAACCTATAGAAGGCGATATCGAGGCCTATGAGAGCGACTGCTTCATCTTTCTCTTCAAGGAGTTTCTCAAATATTGCAAGGACGACATACCGGAAAACACTTCAGTCAATCGCATAGACGACACAGATGAGGAGGGTGTGAAGGTGCTCAGCAATATTCTCATGGAGCATCAGAATCTCCTTTCTGACACAATGTCGAGGCTTTCATGCCTTCTTGTGTCACACATGTTCGCTATCGCTGCGGGCGATTATGACTCAAGCGCATATATCAGGCATGAACTGGAATATCAGATTTCGGTGGCTAAATTTGCTGCCGGAGCGTCACCAATGTCGCTGAAACTTACACACGGACCCAATCTCAACGGTCTGCCCGTGATTGAGAAGCACGAGAGGATTATCGAGATGATTCGCAACTATAAGGATCCGGAGATAGGAATGTCGTCAAATAAAAACCAATCCGACGAGAACCTTGAAGACACTGTCGACGGCCTTATCGATGCCTCTAACCGTCTGCTCGGGAAAATCGACGACCGGGAGATTTCGCGGATCAAGTTTGAACTTGCACGCGTGCTTGATGTCGACGATCAGTTCAAGAGTAGCGACAACACCACCTACTACGGCGTGGAGAGCGACACCCTTGAATTCAAGTCTTCCGCAGTTTGTCCGCCAAGAAATAGACTTAAAGCTGTCTCTTATACACATCTCCGAGCCCACGAGACACTGAG
>USNC01000113.1 GCA_900555915.1 uncultured Porphyromonadaceae bacterium
GGACTCCGGAGGGATGGACCGTCGAGATGCGCGGCAACGTGGAGCGCGGCGAGAGCTGGACTCCGGGCTCTGCCAATCCGGGGCTCCCGGCACCGTCAGACGGAGACGCATACTATGGAATAAATTTCTCCATGGGTCAGCAGGACGAATGGCTGATTACTCCGGAGGTGACATTGGCGGAGAATATGGCGCTGAGCTATTGGCTATATCTTGAGCCTCTTTTCCTTTATAAACTTGACAATGTGGATTGGGATACGTCTCAGTTCATAGGCGACAAGGAGGTTGCCGCCACGCTGCAGATATGGGTTCAGCCCGAAGGAGGGGAGTGGGAGATGATCCACGACTATGCCGATGACTTCGCCGACTTCTCGCTCGATGAACTGTATATGAGTTCGCCTATGGGTCTTGAGAAGAAAACGGAAAGTCTGGCCGCATATTCAGGCAAGAAGGTCAAAGTGGCTTTCCGGTATGTGGGCACGGACGGCAACACGATGTTTATCGATGCCGTAGGCATCGGCTATCCTGCGCTTGAGGGAATCTCGTATATGGATCCCTTCTCCACGCTCTACTGGGGTTTCGACCGCAGTTGGCAGATGGCAGGTCTTGTAGCCGATTTCGCCATGTATCCGGTATATCAGCCGCTTTCGTGGATGAATATGGCATATATTGAAGATGCGGAGTTCACCTGGGAATATTGCGACCCGATCACCGCCGAGATGGTGACTACAGACGAGGATCCTGATCTGCTCACAGTGGAGTATGTGCCCGACTATAGATCCGCGGCCTCGCTCAAAAACAATTTCTTCTATCCTCCCACGCTGCATGCTACAGCTCCTAATTCCACACCGGCAAGTTATACGGCTCCCTATGTCTATTTCCAGGCAGGAGGCAAACCGGAGCGCACGCTCAACGACGGCACTGAACTTGAAGTGTCGCTGTTGCCTTTCGCTTTCAACAATGTCGGCATGTCGGTCGTGATGGTTGATGACGAGCAGATCGGCGATCCCGCCATTCCGGTGTTCGGCCATAACGCCAATACGGACCGGTACTGGCTCAACTATTCACTCAACGGTGAGGAACCTATGGAAGGCGACTATTCGCATCTGGAGGGCATTGCCAACATGTTCTTCGCGACAGAGGCTCCTCTGGTGGTCAACGGCATGACAGTGTATGGCTTCGGACAAATCGACGCGGATGCTGAACTCACAGCCGTGATCTACGCTCTCAATGAGGAGATGAGCGCTGATTTCACCACTTTCACTGAGATTGCCTCCACTACTATCAAGGGGTCTGACATCATAGCCCAGTATTCCGACGACAACGGATACCTTACGCTTCCTTTTGATTTCGAGTCTCCCGTAGTGGTCAGGGCCACTCTGGAACATCCGGCCTATGTGTTCATGCTTAGAGGATTCAATTCCGACAAGGTGAAATATTTCGCTCCTCTGCAGAGCGGGGATCCGGATCCGAACAATCTCTGTCTGGGATATATCCTCAACCATATCGATCTGAGCAACCACATTGCTGACCGTCCGGCATACTATTCGTTCAAGCCGATGGTATATAAGGTCGGCGAGGAATACGTGGATCCCTACGGATCGTTTGCGATTGGTATCAACGGCGAGTATCCCTGGCTTACGACAGACTGCGACGGCATCAATCTTGGCCGTCAGGGCAAAGTAGAGGTGGCGCTTGGCAGTTACTTCGACGGCAGCCAGCTTAAAGTGGAGGTTCCTGCCGGAGTTACGGCGAGTGTGGCCGGCCGTTACAATGAGTGCGTTCTGACAGTGGAGCACAATGCGGCGGAGGTGATCGTAGACGGCGATATCGTGGTTAGCGGTCCCGGCGTTGAGGTGACTATTCCGGTGAAGGAAGATCCGAATGGAATCTCTTCGGTGGTTTCGGACGATTCAGAAGTCGAGGGCATCTACAATCTTAGCGGCAACCGTGTGGGCAAGGCTGACAAGGGAGTCTACATTGTAAAATATTCCGACGGCTCGGTACGCAAGACCATTATCCGGTGATGCGTCGGCCACGACTGTAAATTGAAGTCTCGATCCTTTTGGATCGGGACTTTTTTGCAAATTTTCGCTAATTGACAAATAGGTTTGCGGCTTTGGGGCGGCGTCTCGCCGCCCGGTCCGTCAATGGGGCGGGATGCTGCTTCGGGTAGGATTTTTGGTTTTTTGTTTGTTTTTATTGGTGTAATCTATAATTTAAGTTTTGCACACTTAGTTGCGAAAGTTAAGTCAATAATTAATGCTATGAACGACAGATTGAATGCAGAAGAGAGAAGAGAACTGCCCGACTCGGTCTACGGACTTCCGGAACGGCGTGAATATCCTATGCCTGATGCGGCGCATGTGCGCGCGGCGGAGGCGTATTTCAGATATTGTCCGGATGAATTGAAGCCGGAACTTGCGAGAGCCATTGAGCGTTTCGCGCGTCGGTATGGTGTGGATGTGAAGTCGTCGGCGGTGCTTGGATATATTCACCTTTCGCGGAGCGAAAGGTGAAGGGGCAGGCGTTAGGTGTTAGGTGTCAGGGTGTTAGGTGTTAAGTTCGATTGTATTATAGACAAAAATCCCGGACTAAACGTTAGTCCGGGATTTTTATCATTTGTTGAGTTTCGCAAGGAAGCGGTCGCGGTCCACTATATAGCGTATATGGTGGCCTGAGCCAATCTTCTTCTCGCCGGCGTATGCCTCGATCTCGAAATGCAGGGCTGCGCCGTCGATTTTTTTCAGCGTGGCAACAGCCTCGACATCCTCACCTACGGCAGTCGGTTTCAGATGTGAACATTCCATGTAGCCCCCTACAGTGGTCTCGTTTTCCTGCAGATGAGGCGCTACGGCCAGCATCGCGGCATTCTCCATTAGAGCAATCATCGCCGGGGTGGCGAGCACGGGGAGGTCACCGCTTCCGAGGGCCTTTGCCGTCGTTTCTCCGGTGACAATGGATTTGCTCTTATATCTGCAGCCGGTCTCGATCATTTCACGAGCGATTTCAGCACGTTGAAGAATTCCGGATCCTCGCCGATAGTGACGTTGGCGATATTGCCTTCAGGGTCGATGATAAATTTAGTCGGGAATCCCTGTATCTGATACTGCTCAAGAAGGTCGTTGTCGCCGGGATTATAGACCTGAAGCCAGGGGAGTTCATATTTCTTCACCGCTTCTTTCCATACATCTACGGAGTCGCGGCAGTCGATGCCTATTATCTCCACCTTTCCGTCATACTGCCTGTATGCCTCCTTCAGAGCGGGAAAACCTTTAATGCACCAAGGGCACCAACTGCCCCAGAAGTCGAGTATTACCCACTTGCCGCGCAGATCGGACAGCGAGAGGGGTTTGCCGTTGATATCGTTGAGAGTAAAGGCCGGAGCCGGCACTTTCTCATTGACAGATGTGGCTGCCGCAGCGGGAGCCTCTTCCGCCTGAGTCTCCTGATTGCCTGCCTTCGCGCCGCATGCGGTGATGAGCAGCACGAGCAGGGGGAAAATAAATTTCTTCATGTTTTCTTTTTTTTCTGATTTTGATTTCGCCAATTGGGCCAATTAGACTAATAGAACTAATTAAGCCAATTTGTCTAATTGGACTAATTGGTCTAATTAGTCCAATTAGACAAATTAGTCCAATAGGGCCAATTGGCCTCTGTTATAACAAGCGAGGGGGCTTATTGGATCACGTTGAGTTTTTTGCCCACTTTGATGAAGGCTTCGATAGCGCGGTCGAGGTGTTCGCGTTCGTGAGCGGCCGAAAGCTGCACGCGGATGCGAGCCTGGCCTTTCGGCACGACGGGATAGTAGAACCCTGTCACGAATATACCCTCTTTCTGCATCTCGGCGGCGAAGTCTTGCGAGAGTTTCGCATCATAGAGCATCACGGCGCATATGGCAGACTGAGTGGGTTTGATGTCGAAACCTGCAGCGAGCATCTTGTCGCGGAAATAGTTGACATTCCGCATGAGTTTTGTATGCAGATCGTCAGACTCTCCAAGCATCCTGAACATCTCGAGGCTTGCTCCCACGATGGAAGGAGCCACCGAGTTTGAGAAGAGGTAGGGGCGGCTTCTCTGGCGCAGCATGTCGATTATTTCCTTCGGGCCGGTGGTGAAGCCACCCATGGCACCTCCGAAAGCTTTGCCGAGAGTGCCGGTGAAGATGTCGATCTTTCCGTAGCAGTCAAACTGTTCGGCCACGCCGTGTCCGGTCGGGCCGACAACACCTGCGGAATGAGACTCGTCGACCATGACGAGAGCGTCATATTTCTCGGCGAGTTCGCAAATGCGGTCCATCGGGGCTACGTTTCCGTCCATCGAGAATACGCCGTCGGTAGCGATTATCTTGAATCGGCAGCCCTGTCCGTCGGCTTCTTTCAGGCAGCGTTCGAGATCGGCCATGTCTGCGTTGGCATAGCGGAAGCGCTTGGCTTTGCAGAGGCGCACTCCGTCGATGATCGAGGCGTGGTTGAGCGAATCGGAGATTATGGCGTCTTCCTCGGTGAAGAGGGGTTCGAAGAGTCCGCCGTTTGCATCGAAGCATGCCGCGTAGAGTATGGTGTCTTCGGTCTTGAAATAGTCGGAGATTGCTTTCTCGAGTTCCTTATGCAGATCCTGAGTGCCGCATATGAAGCGCACGCTGCTCATGCCGTAGCCGCGCGCGTCCATCGCCTTTTTCGCAGCTTCGACAAGTCTGGAATTGTCGGCGAGGCCGAGATAGTTGTTGGCGCAGAAATTAAGCACATCCTTTTCAGAACCCTCGACTTTTATGTCGGCGCTCTGAGGAGTCACGATGATGCGTTCGTTTTTGTAGAGTCCCGCTTCCTTGATGGAATCAAGTTCCTTGGCGAGGTGGTTTTTGAAGTTTTTATACATGTTATCCTGATTTATTGGGAAAGGTAAAGTTTGTCGGAAAAGTTAATGAATGATTGCCGGAGGCGCAGGCGTCTGCCGCCAACTTGATGCGGGTGGACCTCTGTCTCCTTCCGCACCACAAAGATAATAAAAAAAAGCGTAACCGACGTTTTTTTTAGATTATTTATTGAAGGGTAAAGGGAGAAGCAAGCCATGTGGGGCTCCGCCATGCATGCGGAGCACTGAACATAATATCAAAATATGAAACATTTTAGGGTTTACCCTAAAATGTTGGCGTCTCGGCGAATAAAATTTGGAATTGTGGTTTTTCTTGATTAATTTCGCAGTCGGATGGCTATAGGCCATACACATGTCAGCATGATGATACATAACACTTTCCGACGGCAGTGGCGGCTTGCGGGAGACGCCGATGAGTCAGAGTTCCGCCGGAAAGACAACCACACTTCCAAATTAACACTATGGCAGTCAGCGGCGCGCCGTCAAGGCGTGCCGCTGACGATGACCGCGGCTCATATGGTATATGGCGCATAAAAGAAGCCGGAACCATCTTCGCAGATGATTCCGGCCTGGTGTTTTCCATAATACATTTTACTAACCTAACATCATGAAACTAATTTTTCTTACTTTCGATATTAAAACAACTGCGGGTGGGAAAAGGTTGCGCCGACGTTTATTTTTTTTCGATGTGTATGCCACAGGAGCAGGAGGCACATGCGGGCGGATAAAAAAGCGACCTGCGGTTATCTTCCCAGACTGTCTCTTATACACATCTCCGAGCCCACGAGACACTG
>USNC01000114.1 GCA_900555915.1 uncultured Porphyromonadaceae bacterium
CCGCAAGCCCCAGGTCGCGCCGCATCATCGCCGGCAGCGCCGCACCCCCCGGAAGCACATCCGGAGGAGCCGCATCCACCGCAGTCGGAACAGTCCGGTATCTGAGGCAAATTATCAAATTCACTCATGTAGGGGTATCTTAAATTATTTCGCGTATGCCACGGCACGAGTCTCGCGGATGACTGTAATCTTCACCTGACCGGGATAAGTGAGTTCATTCTGAATCTTCTTGGCGATGTTTGCGCTCAGGCTTTCGATCTCCTCGTCTGAGATCTTGTCGGCTCCCACGATCACGCGCAATTCACGGCCGGCCTGGATGGCATAAGTCTTGATTACGCCGGGATAAGAGAGCGCGAGCTGCTCGAGATCGTTGAGACGTTTGATGTAAGCCTCCACTATTTCCCTGCGAGCACCGGGGCGAGCGCCGGAGATAGCGTCGCAGACCTGAACGATCGGCGAGAGGAGCGAAGTCATCTCCACTTCATCGTGGTGCGCACCGATAGCGTTGCAGATATCTGGTTTCTCCTTGAATTTCTCGGCGAGTTTCATACCGAAAATAGCGTGCGGGATCTCCGGATCATCGTCAGGCACCTTACCTATATCGTGGAGCAGACCGGCCCTGCGGGCTTTTTTCGGATTCAGTCCGAGTTCGGCAGCCATGATAGCGCAGAGGTTGGCAGTCTCCCTTGCGTGCTGGAGCAGATTCTGGCCATAGGAGGAGCGATATTTCATCTTGCCTACCATTCTGATGAGTTCGGGATGCAGGCCATGTATTCCGAGGTCGATGCAAGTGCGCTTGCCGGTCTCGTTGATTTCCTCCTCAATCTGCTTCCTCACCTTCGCCACGACTTCCTCGATTCTTGCCGGGTGGATACGGCCGTCGAGCACGAGCTGGTGAAGCGCGAGGCGGGCGATCTCACGCCGCACAGGGTCGAAGCCGGAAAGCACGATAGCCTCGGGGGTGTCGTCGACGATAATCTCTATGCCGGTAGCAGCCTCAAGCGCCCGGATATTGCGGCCCTCGCGACCGATGATGCGTCCCTTTATCTCGTCGTTCTCGATATGGAACACAGTCACGGAATTCTCCACGGCAGCCTCTGTGGCCACCCGCTGAATTGACTGTATGACAATTTTCTTAGCCTCCTTGTTGGCGGTCAGTTTAGCCTCGTCCATTATATCGTTGATATATCCCTGGGCAGCGGTGCGAGCCTCATCCTTGAGGCTTTCTATGAGCCGTTCGCGCGCCTCATCGGCCGAGAGGCCGGAGATATGCTCGAGTTGTTCCTGTGCCTGGCGGTAGAGATGCTCCACCTCCCCTTTGCGGGCCTCGAGCGTGCGTTCGAGATTTTCGGCGTTATTGATCCTTGTGTCGAGGCTCTGCTTCTGAGCGTCGAGGTCTTTCTTTCTGCGCTGCAGGTCAGACTGCATCTGGTTGAGCTGGAGTTCACGCTGCTTTGCGCGCGCCTCGTTGGCCTGCGCCTTCTGGAGGCGAGCGTTAGCGTTTCTTTCCGCCTCAGACAGGATCTTCACCTCCTGCTCCTTGGCCTCTATCACCTTCTTTTCCTTTATCACCTCCGCCTCTTTGCGCGCATCTTCCACTATTGTGTTTGCTCTGCTGTGGGCACTGTTCTTGCTCATAGCCATCGCAACCGAATAGCCGGCAATTGCGGCAACGACTGCTATAATGATCCAAATAGCTGTAGTCATGATTTGTATTTAATATATTGAGTATTTAACAGTTAATAACAAAAGTTTCAAACGAGTATAAAAAATCAAACCTTCCGGCTCAAGAGCGGGAAGGGGAAGAAACTGTCAATCAACTGCGGGAATCCGAGGGGGAAGTAAAAGGGGGATGTCAGTAAAGAGGGAAGTCCGAATCCGGATCCGCATCGTCGTCAAGCGTACCATCGCACAGTTTTTCCGCGATGTCGAGGAGTTTCAGCATCTCCCCGTTCTCCTCTTCGCGCATCTCGAGCAGGTCGAAATAAGAAGATGCGAACTTATACGCCATCATAGCGAGCAATTCCTTGGGTGATTTCTTGGGGAATTTCTCACCCCATGCCTTGAAAAGGGCACCCAGTTCGGCTTCAGTATGTCTCACGGCCTCCTGCCTTGAGAACGGCACGGTGAGAGAAATTCTCTCGCCGGCTATATTGACTTCCATTTTAATTTCGTCAGTATTCATCAGCTGATATCAGCGTCTTCCTTGAGGAGAGCGACGCATCTGTCGATTTTAGCGATCAACCGCTGCAGCCTTCTGCGCGCCAAAATGAGATTGTCGGGAGATCCGATGCGGTTCGCCACAGTCAGGAAATCGACTTCCATCCGGGCGAGACGCAGATCGTCACGGCACTCCATCAACTGCCGTTCGAGCGAGTCCACTCTTCCGGCAAGATCCGCGCATTCTTGTCTTGCATCGTCGCGCTGACGAGCCAGAAACTCGATTTTGCCTTGCAGATCCGATATCATCTTGGTCAGCTGTCGGGCCATGTTACGGTAATTCAATACAAAATTAATAAACTTTTCGCAATTATCCAAATATCTGAGCCCAATTCGTACGGAGCGCGTGATCCGCGACACGGAGAGCATAGAACGGCTGACGGAGGGGATGCCACGGCTACCAGTTTATGCCGTTGAGGCGGGTAGACTGTTTGTCGTATTTGAGATCGCTGAGGAGCGACGACTTGACTGCCACGTTAAAATTGAAACTCTTGTACATTCCCACCGGTATCACCGAGCACGACATGGTGAAGCAGTGCATGTCTCTCGAGATATTGAGATTCATGTAAGCGATTTTCTTGGCCTGGAAGTCATAGCTGCAGGAAGCGGAGATATTCCAGTTCTTTGTAGGCCGAATATTGCCCGACACGGAGAAGTTCTGGGTGAAGCGCCCGTTGTAGTCCATCTTCTTGTAGTTGAAGTCGCCGAGACCGTAGTTGACCGAATAGTTGAACGAGAGGCTCCACGGGCACTCCCAGGGGGTATATCCGTCGGCGTCGTTTCGGGGTTCATCCTCTTTTCCGTCGTCGCGGCGTCCCCTCCGCCTGTCGATGCCGTCAAACTCGGAGTCCTCGTCGTCGTAGTCCTCGTCGCCATAGTCGTCGTAGGCGTTCTTCTTATTGTTGTTCTCCTCCTTGTTCTTACGCTTGAAGGTGCTGTTGTTGATGGTATAGCTGAAAGACGTGCCTGTCGATGTCAGTTTCACCCAACCCTTATGGGCCTGGATTCGGGTTTTATTGACCCTTACGGGTCTTCCGTCGGCATTCAGGGCGTAGGTGTAGGGATCCCACGTAGCGCTTAGATTCAGATTGAAGCTTTTGGTGAGACGCAGCAGAATCGAAGTGTTAAGGTTGCTCCAGTTCATCGAGTCGGCGGCGAAATTATAACTCTGGCTGAGCGAGAGGTTCTCGATAAGCGAGATTTTCTTCACGCCTGTCGAGTCCTGGTCGCTTTTGACCTTCATCTCAAGATTGTTGGAGAGGTTGAAAGAAAGGGAGCTTGTCTTTCCTGCGCTCGGGCTTCCGAGCACGCCGTGCTGGAAGTAATTGTAGCGCTTGGTCATATTGCGGCCGGAATTGTCGACATAGGAATACTGACCGTAGACACCCCACATGGGATCGGAGAAATCCGGAGAATAGTTGAACGACAGGCTCGGCGTCATCACATGGCGTATCATCTGCACCTTATCGCCGAGAAACTTCATAGGCTTGAAAAAGCCGTAGACTTTCGTATCGGCCGAGAGCGAGGCGGTGAAGTCAAACAGATTGTAGAAACCATAGCATGTATCGGCAATCTCCGCCGACTTGTTAGGGTCCCAGTCGCGCTTTATCTTGGAAGTGTACATCCGGTCGTTCATCGAGACGGAGGGCGACAGGTTGATATATTTCAAGACGTTGAATGTGGCCGACACCGGCACGGAGTGCTTCATACCGTTGCGCCAGTCTTTGACGAGACTCTTGTGGAAGAACTCGTTCTGCTTCGCAGTAAGCGAGTTCTGCAGCTGGCCGCTGTAGCTGAGTTTGATCTTCTCATACCATTTCTCGGCGCCGGCAGCCTTCTTTCTCTTGAACGGAGCGGTCTGGCTCATGGTGACATTAAGGTTCGGGAACGACACCGCAAGGGTCTCGTCCTGCGTGCGCTGCGAAATATTCATCGACGCGCTCGCCGACCACTTCGTGCCCGGGAAACGATATGTCAGATTGACGGTACTCGACTTAGTGTTTTCGGTGAAAGAAGAGCCATAGTAAGAGTTCAGGTCGTTGCGTGTATAGCCAGAAGTTGAGAAATTGACAGAGGCCGAGAAACTGAGATTCGGGTTCGCCTTCTGGTCCATGCTGTGGCTCCAGATCACCTGGAAGTTGTTTTGCTTCACGTAATCGGGCATTCCCTTGTCGCCAGTGACAGTGCTCAGGTAAGAGATATTGAACGAACCGTTGAATTTATAGCGTTTCTTATAGGAACTGCGTCCAGTGATACCCCATGACCCCTTTGTGTAGATCTCACCAGTGAGCGCGAGATCCACATAGTCGCTGAAGGCGAAGTAATAACCGCCATTGCGGGCATAGAACCCCCGGTTGTAGTCATCGCCGAAGCTCGGGAATATGATACCTGAAGAATACTCCTTGCTGAAGGGGAAATAACCGAAAGGAAGCGCAATGGGGAGAGGCACATCGGCCACCACCATGTAAGCAGGACCCGAAACTACATCCTTGCCGGGACGCATCTTGCCTTTGGTCAGCTGGATGTAGAAGTGGGGATGGTCATGTTCGTCGCATGTGGTGTAGCGCGCACTTTCGGCGAAGAAACTTCCGTCTTCCATTTTTTTCGCACGTCCGCCGGTGAGAAAGCCCTCACCCTGCTGAGTCACCACGTCGGAGATATATCCGCGCTGGTTTTTGAAGTTGAACGACATGCTCTTCGACTCGTACTGTTCGCCACCGTCCTGGAATATGGGTTTGCCAATCACCTCTCCGGTGGTATCCGCCCTACCGACCGCGTAAACCGTAGTGGAGTCCATTACCATGCGGATCTCCTCGGCATTGAGTTTGAACTTACCATAGTCCACATTTCCGTCGCCGAACAGATATGCGAGATTGTTGCCGACCATGACCACCGAGTCTTTGGCAGAGAAAGCCACGCTCTCCTCAAGGTCAACTTTCTCCTTATTAATACGGGAGAGTTTATGCCGGTCCTCGCCGATAGAATCAGACGGAACAGAATCATTATACTCATTGCCGATTATATCCATTGATTGGAAATCCCAAAGCCAATCGGTAGTATCAGATGCCTGTAATTTTGAATCAGCAGCAACGAGAGTATCAGAATCAGGAATATTGGAAACGACGATTTCGGGCACGAAGGAAGAGTCCGGTTCCTCAGCGATGGAAGAGGAATCGGTGTTGGATCTTGCCGGCACATTCATTGAAGGTTGAGCCAAGAGATAAGCAAGAAAAGGGAGTGCTAACAATATTAGAAAAAATCGTCGCATAAAACTTGGCAAAATTACAAAAAAAAACTGAGATGCAACGTTAATTTTGGTAAAATTATGCTTTGTGCGAAGTCGGAGTTATTATGGATTGCTGTATAAGCTGTCTCTTATACACATCTGACGCT
>USNC01000115.1 GCA_900555915.1 uncultured Porphyromonadaceae bacterium
CGCTCAGTGTCTCGTGGGCTCGGAGATGTGTATAAGAGACAGTTGTTGTCCAGCTTCGGGTCGACCATCTGGAATTCATAGCCTCGGTCATTGTAGTTGCCCCAGGAGATCACGAATATCTTGCCGTCGGCTTCCAACACCTGGTTGGGGTTTGGCGATACGTAGAAGACTCCCTTGAGCGACAGTGTGTTGAGGCTTATCTGATACATGTCTTCCAGGTATTCGTAGCCGTTGTCTCCGTGGCGGTAGGAATTGGCCACATAGAGGATGCTGTCGGCGATGGCTATACCCTCGATGTTGTTGCCGAGACCGCTGAGTTTCTTCTCCACTTCAAGCGTGTTGGCGTTGATTTTGGCTATCACGCCGCCGTAGAAGGAGGCGTAGATGTGGTCGCCTTTGGCTGCCAGATAGCGCACCTTGCCCTGGAGCTCGGGGTCCGATGCGAACGACACCCTTCCTTTCTCAACGCCGGCGGCGTTGAGTTTGGCGAGATAGTTGGAGCCGTAGACCGACACGTAGATGTTGTCGTCATGCCTGATCATGTCCTGGCCTGTGTCGCCGAGGTTCATGCCGTTCTGGCTGGCGAATATGTCCTTGGTCAGCACATTGGTTTCCGGATCATAGAGGGCGATGTTGGCGTTGTTGAGTTGCTGTGTGCCCTCGTTGAGGATAAACATGCGGTGGTCGGGGAGTTCTATCTTCGACCCTTCGTCGTCCCATTTCGGTTCGTTGTCATCGTTGCTGCAGGATGTGAGTGCTGCGGAGAGCAGCAGCGCGGTGCCTGCTGCGAAAGTCAGTTTGCTGGTTTTCATTTTTTCTGATATCTGTTGTTTTATTGTGTGTAAGGTGTTGTGCTCAGAGTTTCAATGTGGCGGTGAGCCGCCAGGATCTTCCGGGCATAGGATAGTATTTTATCACGTCATACTGCCGGTCGGTCAGGTTGAGAATCTCTCCCCGCAGCGTAAGCGAGCAGCGTCTCAGGCTGATTTCTCTCGATATGGTCAGCGTATGGTCGGAATAGCCGGGTATCTCGTTCTCTATGATGTTTTCTGAGGAGAAATAGCGCTTGCCGACTGCCACCACAGAATAGCCTACGTCGACCCATGGGGTCTCGGCTATTGCCGACACGTTGCCCGTATGCTCCGGTGTATATGGAAGCTGGTCTTTGTAGTTGGCGGCCTTCCTGTCGGTGAGGTCTATGGCTTTCTGCCATGTGTAGGCTCCCGAAAGCACCAGGTCGATGCCGGCCGGAAGCGATATGGAAGTGGCGAGTGTGAGGTCGATTCCGGTGGCATGCACCTTCCCGAAGTTCACCATGCGCCATGCGTAGGTGGTGGGGAATGCCACTATCTTGTCGGTCACGTCGTTGAAGTAGGCGTCGAGCGTGGCGGAGAGGTAGTTCATGGCGGGGAAGAGAGTGTGCCCGTAGGTGATGCCGATGCCGTATTCCTGTGCTTTCTCCGGGCGCAGGGTGCGGCTGCCGAGCCTGAAATAGTAGAGGTCGTTGAAACTTGGCACTCTGAACGTGTTCTTGTACATTGCCCTCAGATAAAGCATCCGGTCTTCGTCCGGCTGATAACTGACCGAGAGCGACGGGTCGAGTTTGCTTATGTCGTCGGGTGCGGTTCCGATCTTGACTTTTTCCGTGATCAGCGTTGCCACGAGGCTGCCGTTGATTGTGAGCCGGGGAATTTTCCACCGGGCGGACAGTGCGGTGACCGACGAGTAGCGGGTGGGGAAGGGACATTCATACATCGTGCTGTTGAGCGTATTGATGCTCCCGTCCTCTGCCAGTGCTATCGACAGTCCGGGCAGCGGCCGGTACAGTCCGGTGGCGGAGACATACCATTCATCCTGGTGGTGCACGGCGCGGTAGAGACCGTTGGCGAACTGGGGGCCGCTCTCTTCATCCTTGTTCCAGCCGTAGTTGTATTTGGCCTGGACCTGCAGCGACCACCGGCTGTCGAGGCGTTTTCGGAAATTTGCCTGCACGAAGGCGTTCCGGTCCCATAGTTTTTCTGTCGATACCGGATTGTAGAGGGTGATGGCTCCCGGAAGCCCTCGTTTTGAGTAGAAGTAATATCCTTTCACTCTTAGCTCGCCGTCGCCCGGCAGGCCATAATATACGTTGCCTTCGGCGTGCCAGGAGTCGATGGCTGAGTTGTTGCGCTTTTCCCGGCTTGTATATTTCCCGTTTTTCAATGTGAAAGGGTAGTTGCCGTCCGATCTCAGGTAGGTGGCGTCGGCGGAGATGGTAAGCCTGTCGCCGGCCTTCTGCCACCATCTCAGCGATGGCGACACGTATCCGAATGAGCCGGCCGACACTTTCGCGCGCAGGGAGTGCTTGCGGCCGCTTTCAAAATGTGGACGCTCCGTAGTGATGCCTAATACTGCCGCAGAGGCATACAGCCGGGCGGGCTGAAGCATGTCGTCGCTGTGGCCTACGGCCATGGTGAGCATTCCGACGTTGTCGAGCGAGAAGCGGCCTATGTCGATCTGGCCTGCCTGGCAATTGCTCACCGGAGTGCCGTCGTAGCTGACGGCGGTGTGGGCGGCTCCCATGTTTCTGACCGACACTGTTTTGAGGCCTCCGGCGCCTCCATAGTCTTTCACGTTGACTCCGGCGAATCGTCTTACGGCGTCGGCCATGTTGTCGATGCCGAGTTTCGCCATGTCTGTGCCGGTCAGTGTCTGGGTGAGTGTGGAGGCGGAGATCTTGCCGGGCGATTTGCGTGAGATGACCTCAAGTTCCTCTATGTATGTGCTGCGGACCGGTATGGTGTCGGCTTCATGGGCCATGACGTCATGGCATGGCAATAACGTCGCGGCTATGGTAAGCGCGACGGCAATAATGGATTGTCTTGTGGCTGTCTGGTGCATTCTCATCCTCGAAAGAAATACATGTATGTATTGAACCAGGCAGGTCTTCGGACTTATTCCGTCATGCCCTTCGCCTTCCCGCAGAGCTTTTGCCGCTCCCAGTGGCTTTGTGAAGTGCACGCGGGGATATGTGTCATATCCTCAGGAAATTACCGCAGCGGGACTGTCCGGGATTCGCACCCGTGTTCCCTTTTAACGACCTCTCGGTCGACCGGATTCGATGCAAAATTAAGCATTTATTGCCGAATATCCAAATATTGCTTAAAAAATCAAAAAAGTAAAAACGCCTCCTGAAGCGTGGATCTGCTGCTTCAGGAGGCGTTTGTGTCCTGTAGGCCTCACTTATGGTGGGCTTCGATGGCTTTATGAACTTTGTGAACTTCTTTCACTGCGCAGAACGCTGCTGTCACCAATGCTCCCTTGAGCACCAGCTTGGCGATGTCGAATCCGAGGCGAAGTGCGAATTGCATTTCGCTTCCATGTTTTTCTTCGTGAATCATAATGATTGTGTGTTTTTTATAGTGTTAAATAATTATCTGTCGGCCTCAAAGAGCCTCCATATCTCTAACACTCACCTCACCGCCAAGGTTCACCTCAATATTGCATTACACGTCAGATTCTTTCTGTCACCCAGCCGGTCAGGGTTCTCGTCTCGGGCGAGAAGTTGGCGCCGACAAGAATCTTGGTCCTTGGGTCTATCTCATACCGGCGCGCATATCCTTTTTCATGTATCTGGGGCAATGCTGTTTCCGGAGTGGAATCTACCTTAAGCTCAAGTATGTATATGTAGTCTGTGGTGCTGATCTCTATGTCGCTGCGTCCCTGTGAACTGTGCACTTCAGTCTGCACCGAATAGCCAAGCATCTTGACAAGTACAGTCATCATGTTCTGGAAATGCACTTCCTTGTCAGGCTCGTGCTCGTTGCTGATAGAGGCAAACATGCTCTTAATCCTAAGCATGAACCCGTCGATGTCGCCCTGCTCAAGTGCGACCACGAATTTGTTGAGGTCGAATTCCGTGACATATCGGCCACGACGGAAAAAGTAACTGCCGAGTGAATTCCAGAATGCCTGCGACACCTCCACATTGGGCATTCCCAACGTGTAGCGTCTGCTCTTCCGGTCATAATTCTTGATGGTGAGATAGCCCGCCTGATATAACAGCGGTACGATGTCGCGGCTCGTGTCGGTGATGTCGCCAAGTTCCTCCTCTGTGCGGGCCTGTCCCTCCATATTCTGCAGAAAGAAATGATTGCGCTCTATGAGTTTTATCAGATAAGACGACGAGCCGGTGGCAAACCAATAGGCTTTAAGGTCGTTGTCGAAGAAGGCATTGAGGGTGCTGAACGGATTGTAGATGTCGGCGCCTCCGCGTGCGAAATGATAGCCGTCGTAATATGACTTGAATTCAGCCGACGCTTCTTCCTCCGTAATCCCGTTTACTTCGGCAAACCGCTGCAGCGACGGACCGAAGTTGTCGTGAAACTCCTTTTCCGTGATGCCGCAGATGTCATTGTAGTCGGGATTCATTGAGATGTCCTTCAGATTGTTGAGTCCGCTGAATACCGATACTTTCCCGAATTTGGTCACTCCGGTCAGCAAGACAAACCTGATGTATTCATCGCATTCCTTGAGCACTGAATAGAAGCCGCGCAGTTCGTCTTTCATGCATTGGAGGAGCGGACTTTCATGCATTGTGTCGAGCATCGGTTTGTCATACTCGTCGATCAGAATCACAACCTTCTGCCCTGTTCTGGAATACGCCGCCATGATCAGATTGCGGAATCTGTCGCCGATCTCATCTGTCGGGATCAGATCGTAGGCAAGTTCCATATGGCTGAGATATGAGTCCAGTTTGTTATGGAGCACCTTCGGGTGAGTGTAGTTGGCGGCGCTGAGGTCGAAGCGGAGCACCGGATATCTCGTCCATTCCTTCTCAATCGACTCTATCCTCAACCCTGCGAACAATTCCTTGCGCCCCTCGAAATATGCCTGCATTGTGGATACAAGAAGACTCTTCCCGAACCGTCGAGGACGGCTTAGAAACGCATAACTGATATTGTGCGCAAGCGCATACACCAACTCGGTCTTGTCGATATAAAGGTATCCTTCCTCTATTATTTTCGAGAAAGTCTGAATCCCAAGAGGGTATTTTATTTTAGAGTCCATGGCAATGCTTATTATATTGTTGAGTTTCGCTTGAGAATATTATATTGCGGATACACTGCGCCCGGACTCTTCATTACGGCCGGGAGTTGGCCTCAGAGCTGGAAGTGGCGGGAGGCCAGACGGTAGCCGTCGCTGAATACCTCCACTGTGTAGTCGCCGGATGTCAGCGTGGTGTTCACGTCCCAGTAGATCGACACCGAGAGCTCGTCGTTGGCATATTCCACCTGACGGTGGGCGGTGGCGGGCACGTTGGAGCCATCCATCGGGAACGAGATGTTGCCGCCGAGCAGCGATCCCTCCGGTGTGATGATCCTCACGTAGAAATCCCTCATGCCCGGAGCGGCTGTGGCATTGGGGCTGACGGTGAAGGAGACTGCCAGTTGCTTGGCCTTGTTCACTTTCTTCTCGTTTTTACCCTTCTTGTTGAGGGCCTGGATACGCAGACTTGTGATATTGAGTTTCTTGGCCTGCTTCACTGTCTGTGTCCTGTCTCTTATACACATCTGACGCTGCCGACGATCTTACGCGTGTAGATCT
>USNC01000116.1 GCA_900555915.1 uncultured Porphyromonadaceae bacterium
CTTCAATCTGTATGTCGTCTGTATCCACTGTGTCTGTCTCGGCGGTCGGCAGCGTGTTGTTCCAGAATACGTCGCTGCGTCTTGGTGAACGGGCTATGTTGCCCATGCCGCCTCCTATCTTGACAGCGTCGGCTGTCACCACTGTGTTGCCGCCCTTTGCCGAATGGTTGGTGAGCGTCACCACCGGGCGCTCTATGTCAAGACCTTTCGCAAGTGGATAGGTGCCCAGATAGATCCAGGTGCCTCCTCCCAGTTTCTGATTCACGAGTATCTCGTCCGATCCGCCGTCGTAGTTGACGGTGTAGCAGGCGTCCTCGCTCGAGTCTGGAAGGGATTTATAGCTCACGTAGATCGCATACTCGCGGCTTTCAGGAATGTCGGCGGCCCATATTGCTGTCGACACATTGTTGTCGCCCACGGTCTTGACCTGACGGTATGTGCCGTTCTCAAACGGGTTCTCGGTGTCTCTGAAATCGGGCAGGTCATATATGAATCCTTCTCCCTCTCCGTTTTCCCATTTGTGGCGTCCGTTGGATTCGCCGTAGGTAGACTGCGAATAGAGTATGGTCGACTCATCGGGCTGGTCGTTGTCTACGATCACTTCTATGGGATTGATGTCGCGCTCGCGCGGAAGCATCACGTAGGCTCCCGCATTCTCCATCATAGGCACCACGTATGGCAGTATGTATCCCAGCGTATAGGTGTCTTCTATAGACTGGAACAGGAATCCGCGCTGCCAGTACCAGGCGTCGCTTGCCGATTTGTAATATTTCCCGTGGCTGTGCCAGAGAGCTATGTTGTCGCCCTGCATCCCTTTGGTGATAGGAGTAAGCGGTTTTGCTTGTCTGACGAAGGGCACATTGGCGCGATGCTCCTTGGGAAGTTTGTCGATCGTATTGATATAGTAGGAGAGGGGTTTGCCGTTCACCTTAAGCTCGATGCTGTATTCGGCGAGTGAGTCCGGCATCGAAAGGGCGGCATTCTCCTCGAGAATCCCGATATATTCCGCGTTGATCGGCAGATATGTGAAGTTGTCGTTGAGGCTCAGCGTTGCCTTGCCGTTGGCTTTGTCCGGCTTCACGCTGTTCACCCGAAGTCCGCCGGGATTGTGGCTTTGCGGTATCTGTTTGATCAGACGCTCGTTGACGTACAGGGTAAGTGAGTCGTTGCTCGGGGCCTCTACAGGAGGCATTGTGGCAGTAGCCCTGCGGGTCACTGTCTTTCTTCGCTTTGTGCTGCGCTTTTTCTTGCTTTTCTTTCTTGACTTCTTCTTGGCTGCTGACGCCTGGAAGAATTCGGTGTCATTGATATTGAGCATGTCGGGGAGGCCGGTCAGCTCGCATGCCCCGAGCGACATGATGGCTATGAGGGATATCAGTGTGTTTCTTTTCGATTTCATATCATATGCGGTGGCTTGGATCAGGATTGCCACAAAGTTGCAAAATTACCAAAAATATGCCACCCTTACAACCTATTAAATCTTAAAAGATGTAAAAACAAAATTATAGCGTTCCGTAAGAAATGCGGCAGGCAATATCGTGTCGGCATAAGCCGAAACCTGACAATCTCAACATTCGCTTGCGAAAATAGATTTATTTGTGATAGTTGGGCATCAATGTCAGATTTTTTATGTAATTTTGCAATTTGAATCTCACAACGCTATATAGGCTAACAAATATGGACAATAAATTGAACAGGGCTACGGTTTGCGTGCAGGGTGGATGGAATCCCGGCAACGGCGAACCCCGTGTGCTTCCTATTTATCAGAGTACCACTTTCAAGTATTCCACCTCAGAGCAGATGGCGCGGCTTTTCGATCTTGAGGAAAACGGTTATTTCTATACCCGCCTCGCCAATCCTACCAACGATGCCGTGGCTGCCAAGATTGCCGCGCTCGAGGGAGGAGTGGCCGCCATACTTACTTCTTCCGGACAGGCTGCCAATTTCTATGCGGTGTTCAACCTCTGCGAGAGTGGCGACCACTTCGTCTGCTCATCGGCAATATATGGCGGCACTTTCAATCTGTTTGCCGTCACCATGAAGAAGATGGGCGTTGAATGCACTTTCATCAGCCCCGATTCTTCCGAGGAAGAGATAGCCGCTGCCATACGTGACAACACCAAACTGATATTTGGCGAGAGCATATCCAATCCGAGTTGCGACATCCTTGACATCGAGAAATTCGCACGCGTGGCTCATTCCCACGGTATTCCTCTCATTGTCGACAACACATTCCCGACGCCTGTCAATTGCCGCCCGTTTGAGTGGGGGGCGGATATCGTCACTCATTCAACCACCAAATATATGGACGGTCATGCCACGAGCGTAGGTGGAGTGATTGTCGACAGCGGAAACTTCGATTGGGAGGCGAACGCTGATAAGTTTCCCGGCCTTACCACTCCCGACGAGTCATATCATGGACTTACGTATACGAAGGCTTTCGGTAAAGCGGCTTTCATCACCAAGGCCACTGCCCAACTGATGCGCGATCTCGGGTCTATACCTTCGCCTCACAACTCGTTCCTTCTCAATATCGGTCTCGAGACGCTACATCTGCGTATGCCGCGCCATTGTGAGAATGCGCTCCGTGTGGCGCAGTGGCTTGAGAAGCATCCGAGGGTGAGCTGGGTGAATTATGCAGGCCTTGAAAGCAACAGATATCACGAACTGGCCAAAAAGCAGATGCCTGATGGCACATGCGGTGTGATTTCGTTCGGACTCAAAGGATCGCGCCAGGAGGCTATCGAATTTATGGACCGGCTTAAATTCATCGCCATCGTCACCCATGTGGCGGATGCCCGCACATGTGTGTTGCATCCTGCCAGCCACACCCACCGGCAGCTTTCCGATGAGCAACTCCGCGAAGCGGGCGTGGCTCCGGATCTGGTTCGCCTTTCGGTGGGTATCGAAGACGTGAACGATATCATCGAGGATCTCGACCAGGCTCTCAGGAACTGAGACGGGATGAAAATCTTCGCCTGCAAATAGACGTAGGCGGTGAAGTTTAATCGCGTGTAGTTGATTAATTCGCGTATTTTTTGTAATTTTGCAGTGAAGTTGTTTAAACAACTTCGGTTTGTAGGGCAATGCGCCGCACGTGGCGGTGGTGTTGTCTTGCGTAAACAGCAAAAATAGACTTTAAGAAACTGATAATGAAAACTAACGTAGCAGTCTTTTTCGGTGGCAGAAGTGTGGAGCATGAGATTTCAGTCATTTCAGCGCTTCAGGCCATCAGTGCGTTTGATCAGGAGAAGTACAACGTAGTCCCCATATATATTTCAAAGCAGGGCAGATGGTACACTGGTGCGAATCTGCTCAACATCCGCAACTACCGCGACATGGACACTCTTGTGAATAATGCGGAGGAAGTGTTCATGCGCCCGGAATACGGCGATTTCAATCTCTACCGGGTAAATACAAAAAACGGTATCTTCTCTAAAAAATCGCCTGTAGTGGCCGAACTGCATGCGGCTATTCCAGTGCTGCACGGCACGAACGGCGAGGACGGTGTGTTCGAGGGTCTGCTTGAGACAATCGGAATACCCTTCGCCGGATGCAACACTCTGAGCTCGGCCAACGGCATGGACAAGATTACTATGAAGATGATTCTGCGCGAGTCTGGTGTGCCGGTGGTGGACTATGTCTGGTTCACCGACAAGCAGTGGAGCCGCGAACGCGATGCCTTGATTGAACGCATGGAGCAAAAGATCGGTTATCCTCTCATTGTGAAGCCTGCCAATCTCGGTTCCAGTGTGGGTATAGGAAAGGCGGCCGACCGTCAGCAGTTGATAGAGGAAATTGACAACGCATGCCGCTTCTCACAGCGAATCATTGTCGAGCACATGATCGAACACATGAAGGAGATCAACTGCTCGGTGCTCGGCGACTGTGATGACTACCGGCCTTCGGTGTGCGAGGAGCCGATATCCAAGGGCGACTTCCTGAGCTACGACGAGAAATACCGTGGCGGCAACGAAGGTATGGCGGCAAGCGAGAAGAGAATACCCGCAGATCTGCCCGAGCAGACGGCTCAAAGGGTGCAGCATCTCGCTTGCGAGACTTTCAGGGTCCTCTCATGCCACGGTGTAAGCCGTGTCGACGTGATGATCGATGAGAAAGACGGTGAGATTTATGTCAACGAAATAAACACCATCCCGGGTAGCCTCTCTTATTATCTTTGGGAAGCATCCGGAATTAAGTTTGCCGACCTTATGGATAGGCTCGTTCATCTCGCCCTGAAGAGAAAACGCGAGATGGAACGCAAGACTTTCAGCTACGACCGGAATATCTTCGCGCTCGGCGGAGGTGGTAAAGGTGGCAAACTCGGTGTGAAGTGAAGCAAGATCTGAAAATTAATTACAAACCCATAATATCGGATCTAAGACGGTGGTCGGAGATCTGAAAGACAAAGGATATGAAAAAATTCACTGAATACAGCACCCCGCTCAATCTTTCGCAAGTAAACCGCGATGTGCTCGGGCTGTGGGACAGGCACAATCTCTTCGAGACCTCGATGGATGTGCGCAAAGGATGTCCTACTTTTGTATTTTTCGAGGGGCCGCCGTCGGCCAACGGTATGCCGGGCATACACCATGTCATGGCCCGAACTATAAAGGATATTTTCTGCCGCTACAAGACCATGAAGGGCTTCCACGTGAAGAGAAAGGCCGGTTGGGACACTCATGGCCTCCCCGTGGAGCTTGGGGTGGAGAAGACTCTCGGTATCACCAAGGAGGATATCGGGAAGAAAATCTCTGTGGAGGAATATAACGCCGCTTGCCGCCGCGAGGTGATGAAATACACTCGCGAATGGACCGATCTTACCCACAAGATGGGATATTGGGTCGATCTCGACAATCCTTATATCACATACGACAACGCATATATCGAATCCGTATGGTGGCTTCTGCGTCAACTCTATGATAAAGGCTATCTCTACAAGGGATATACCATCCAGCCTTACTCCCCGGCTGCCGGTACCGGCCTCTCAAGCCATGAGCTCAACCAGCCCGGCTGCTACCGCGATGTCAAGGACACCACTGTGACTGCTCTCTTCAAAGTGCTTCAGCCCAAGGAGGAGATGACCGGTTGGGGCGAGCCTTATTTCATGGCATGGACCACCACGCCGTGGACTCTCCCTTCAAACACCGCTCTCTGTGTGGGACCGAAATTCGACTATGTGGCTGTACGCACTTTCAATCCCTATAGCGGAGACCCGATCACTGTGGTGCTGGCAGAATCCCTCTTGCCTGCATATTTCAAGGCTGAAGGCGCCGGTGTGGCTCTTTCCGACTACAAGCACGGCGACAAAGTGGTGCCGTACGAGATTGTCGGACGCTGGAAAGGATCCGAACTTGTCGGCATACATTACGCGCAACTCATGCCCTGGGTCAAACCCGTTGAGAAAGTCAGCGAGTTCGCTCCCGATTTCGTGAAGGAATACGCCGCGAATCATCCCGAACACTGCTTCGAGGTGGGCTCTGACCGTTTTGTGGAGATCGCAAGCGAGGCGTTCCGTGTCATCCCCGGCGATTATGTCACTACCGACGACGGTACGGGTATCGTGC
>USNC01000117.1 GCA_900555915.1 uncultured Porphyromonadaceae bacterium
GTGTCTCGTGGGCTCGGAGATGTGTATAAGAGACAGGTTGTAGGCATTGTCGAAATCGTTGACCCAGACTGTGGTGTCGGGATAGATGTTGACGATATAAGTGTTGAGGAAATCAAAATCTCCGGTAAGCGGGCGCGTCACAGTCTCGCGGACGATCTCGCCCTCGTCGGTGAAATAAGCCGTATCTTTGGAAATCACGGGAAGTTCATAATTCACCGGATTGTCGGTGTTGTAGTCTCTTCTCGTGGCATCCAGACGGTTCCTGCGTTTGGCGGCTTCGGCATGGTTGAATATCTCATACCGATAGTTCAGCTGCGTGGGGTCGAGTTCGCGTTTGCCCGTGATGGGGTTTGTGCGGTAGACACTCTCTATGGCACGCTGCTCGTCTTCGTTGGCGTTGCGCCAGGGTATCGGCTTGTTCCAGTTGAGATAGGGAGTGATTGGGTTTCCTTCCTTGTCTTCCTCTATCTTGAACGCCTCGTTGCCGCCGAAAGCCGGATCAGCCAGACGCTCGCGGATGATGGAGTCGCGCACCCAGAAGACGAATTGCTTGTATTTGGAGTTGGTCACCTCCGTCTCGTCCATCCAGAAAGCATCTACAGAGACGCCGCGCGCGCCGGGCTTGATGCCCCACACGGAGTCTTCTTTCGACGGCCCCATGGCATATGCGCCCCTGTCGACGAGTACCATGCCGTAAGGCACCGGCTCGGCGAATGTCGAGCCGCCTACACCCGTCACTTCTCCGCCGGCGCCGCCGCTTCTGAGCGATGAACAACCGGCGAGCAGCAGCGCGGCAAAAGCCAAGGATGCCAATGCCGTAATGCCGGGCAACCTATTGAAAAGTCTGTTGTGATTTATTGCTGAAAGTCTCATACAAAGAGGTTGTAGTAGTTGCGTGTCTTGTTTTTATGGAAGTTGTTTAAACAATTTCATTATGCGTCACATAAGCCGGATGCTTCTGTGCCTGTTTCTGTTTTTGCCGCTGAAGTCAAGTTTCAGACGATACCCCACGATGATCTCATGGCTTCCGCTTGAGGCCTTGAGGATTGCCGATGTGGGTATCTCATAGGCATAACCCAAGGTGAAGTTCTTGAACTCCGCGCCGATGTTGACAGCCACCGCATCATCCCAACGGTATGCCACGCCGGCGAAAAAAAGTTTGTTGTACCATGCTTTCGCCGATAATATTCCTGTAAAAGTCTTCATATCGTAGCCAAGGATGAGGTCGGGCTGCAATTCTATTAACGTGTTTTTTATCGGAATATTGCTTCCGGCCGACAAATAGGCCGACCTCCGCAGGAAGGTCTCGAATTCATGATTGTCTTCCACCGGGGAGGAGGATGTGGTCCCCTGTGTGTTGAGTTTCACCTTCGGCGCCAGAGGGTGAAGCACCGAGAGGCCGACGTGGAATTTCTTGTGCACATACATCACTCCAAGGCCGAAGTCTATGGTGCCCCCGCCCACATCCTGCTTCGGGATGGCCGGGTCGTTGGGATCATGGAAGTCGTCGCCGTCGGGGATATACACTTCCGAACCTCGGAAACTGGAACCGAAATAGCCTACCTGCAGACCGGCTGAGATCACGCCCCCGAGCTTGTTGAAGCGGATCCCTATCTGCCCGTTGACATGGGTGTTGGAGAAAAGGCCTACACCTTCCTGTGTGAAATTGACACCTCCGCCCCACCTTTTGCCTAAGAATTTGAAAGGGATGTCTGCGACGGCGGTGAAACTCACGGGTGCGTTCTTTATCCCAACCCACTGCATTCTTCCCGCTCCCCTTATCCTGAGAAAGTCGGTGCTTCCGGCAGCCGCCGGATTGTAAAGGGAAGGAAGTGCCCAGGCATCCGTATATAGAGGGGTGTTCTGAGCCATACCGCCAAGCGGACATGCCAGAAGCATAAGCGCGGCGATGGCGGCGAGCACAACCCGGATTCTACCATGACTATTTATGAAATCTAACATCATCGACACTGACAGTATTAATGGACATCCCATCATTCAAAATAAAACGACAACACCACCATATTGCTTTTCACTTTGCTCAGGGAGCGGCTGAAATTCTGCATGATCGGATTCTCATCGAGGTCAGGGCGGTCATGCTTGAGAATATCGGTCAGTCCGAAACAGAATTTAATCTCCGGATTGAGTTTAAAGAAGGGAAGATAGAAATCACAGCCGAGACCGACAGTAAGCATAGTGTCGAAATTTTTCATCACAAGCGGATCTGACCTCTTCTTGGAAATATCGAGCACACCCATCGCGCCGACGGTGAAGTATGGCCGGGTGTTGTGCAGCCTTTCTCCCGATATCTTGAGGTCGAGCGGAATCACCACATAAGCGCTCTTTATATCCTGAATCTCCTTTGCTCCCGAAGAGGCGTCAAACATGTGCACCGTCTTGGAGCCGAAATACATGCCTGGCGAAAGACGGATGTTGAGATATTTGTGCAGTCTGAGATCTCCGAGCACCGTGGCATTGAACCCGGGCGAGAAACCGGGAATCTCGATTTGCCAGCTGCTGCCGTCGTCTGCCACAAAACCGCTGTGTGTGAAGTTGAGATCCTGCACGTGCGTTCCCACAGAAAAGCCCCAGTGCCACCGCTTAAGATCGGCATACTGCCGGTTGGGCACCTTCTCCCCCCATTTGGCCGACACGCCGGAAGCGCCGCCGAGAGCAATCAGCAGCGCAATAAGCCTGAGGGCGCTATGCAATGGGAAGATTCTTACCATATACGAGAAAAAAATTGTTATTATCCGGAGCTTGCGGTCAGCCAAAGCCATGGAGCGGACCTCATGCTTTAATAGAAACGAAAAAAATTTTTTTTTCTTGTGTTTTATTATGATGTTTGCAAAGTTTTAGTTAAATTTGCAGTATGAAACGAATAGTAACTCTCGGAGAAATAATGCTCCGTCTATCGCCGGCAGGAAACCGACGATTTGTGCAAAGCGACAACTTCGAAGTAATCTTCGGAGGCGGTGAAGCTAATGTAGCAGTAAGTTGCGCCAACTACGGTATGGACGCAAAGTTTGTAACAAAATTACCTACACATGAAATCGGTCAGGCAGCAGTCAATGCTCTTCGTCGTTATGGCGTCGACACCCAGTATATAGCAAGAGGCGGCGACCGCGTAGGCATCTATTATTGCGAGACTGGCGCGTCGATGCGTCCCTCGAAGGTGATCTACGACCGCGCAGGTTCATCCATAGCCGAAGCTGACCCCGCAGATTTTGATTTCGATGCCATCATGGAAGGTGCCGACTGGTTTCACTGGAGCGGCATAACCCCGGCCATCAGCGACAAGGCGGCCGAACTGACCCGACTCGCATGTGAGGCGGCGAAGCGCCACGGTGTGACTGTGTCGGTCGACCTCAACTTCCGCAAGAAACTCTGGACAAGCGAGAAAGCGCAGTCCATCATGCGCCCGCTCATGCAGTATGTCGACGTCTGCATAGGCAATGAGGAGGACGCTGAGCTCTGCCTCGGCTTCAAGCCCGATGCTGACGTGGAAGCCGGCGAGACTTCCGCCGAAGGCTACAAGGGCATCTTCAAAGCCATGGCTAAGGAATTCGGATTCAAGTATGTCGTGTCGACACTGCGCGAATCTTTCTCCGCAACACACAACGGCTGGAAGGCCATGATCTACAACGGCGAGGAATTCTACGAATCAAAGCGCTATGACATCAATCCGATCGTAGACCGCGTCGGTGGCGGCGACTCTTTCTCCGGCGGCCTTATCTATGGTCTGCTCCACAAGGAAAACCAGGGCGAGGCCCTTGAGTTCGCAGTGGCCGCATCTGCCCTCAAGCACACCATCAACGGCGACTTCAACCTCGTGTCGATAGCCGAAGTGGAGGCTCTTGCAGGCGGCAGCGCCAACGGCAGGGTTCAGCGCTGATATCCAAACTAACCTTTAATCTTTAATCTTTAACTCTTGAATTCTGCCTTCGTGGCATAATTCAAAATGAAATATGGCAAGATTTGATAAATTTCAGGTGATGGCAAAGATCGGTGCCGCTCCGATGGTTCCCGTCTTCTATCACAAAGATGCTGAAGTGGCGAAAGCCGTAGTGAAGGCTTGCTACGATGGAGGCGTCCGCGCGTTTGAATTCACCAACCGTGGCGATTTCGCACATGAGATCTTCGCGGAGGTAGTGAAATTCGCTGCAAAGGAATGTCCGGAAATGGCTATGGGCGTAGGCTCTGTGGTAGACCCCGCCACTGCCGCTCTTTATCTCCAGCTCGGCGCCTGCTTCGTGGTTGGCCCGCTCTTCAACCCTGAGGTTGCAAAAATATGCAACCGCCGCAACACTCCCTACACCCCCGGATGCGGCAGCGTTTCGGAAGTCGGTTTCGCTCAGGAAGCAGGTTGCGACCTCATCAAGATATTCCCCGGCGATGTGCTCGGTCCGAAACTCGTGAAGGGTCTGCTGGCACCGATGCCCTGGTCGAAACTCATGGTCACCGGCGGCGTGGAACCCACTGAAGAGAATCTCAAAGGCTGGTTTGCAGCGGGTGTCTACTGCGTGGGCATGGGCTCTAAGCTCTTCCCGAAAGACAAAGTGGCAGCAGCCGACTGGCAGTATGTCACCGACAAATGCCGCGAGGCGCTCGACGTGATCGCGAAGCTCCGCTGACAAGCACTTTGCCACAGTCAAACGCGATATAAAAAACGCAATATAAATATGACGCGTCCCTCTTTTTCAGATGGACGCGTCATTATTATATGGCAGTCTGATTGTCAACTACGCTGTTCAGATGCGCGCTACAGTCTCTCCGAGAGGCTTGCGCGAGGAATGATTGGGAAGCGGCCCCGCTCCTTCGGCTGCATGTCCGAGGTCGAGAAGCATGAGGATTTCCTCGTCGTCGGGGAGGCCGAGGAGGGCATGGAGACGGTCGGGGTCAAAGTTGTTGACCCAGCAGGAGTCCACGCCGGCATCGGCGGCAGCCAGCATGAGATGAGTCGCCACAATGGTGGCATCCTCTATGCCGGAGTCTCGTTTGCCGCCCGGGTATGTGTAGACATCATGTTTGTTGAAAGCCACCACCAGCACCACCGGCGCACCGTAGCGGCAGGGAGTGCACTGATCTATGGCGGCGTGAACTTCGGGAGATTCCGCCACATATATTCTCTGCTCCTGAAGGTTCTTCGCGGTCGGGGCAAGACGTCCGCACTCCAGGATATACTGCAGTTTCTCATTCTCCAGAGCCTTTTCGGCGTATTTTTTGCAGGAATATCTTGTTCCCGCCAACTCTTTGAAATCCATAAAACAAATTGTAATTTAGCACTTGGACTGCGCTTCGCGCAGTTTGCACGCAAATTTACTGAATTTTTCTTGAACGGGCAAATAAAAGACTGCAATTTCAAAATTGGAATTCAATACAGCCTTGCGGTCCAGCCTCCACCTGGCATCATGACGGTCTGGAGTATGGTGTCGCTGTCGATATCCATCTCAATGCGTTTGTAGTCGGTAGCCTCCACATCGCTGTTGACACCGTCCTGGAACTGTCTCTTATACACATCTCCGAGCCCACGAGACACTGAGCGATATCGTAT
>USNC01000118.1 GCA_900555915.1 uncultured Porphyromonadaceae bacterium
ACGAGATCGCTCAGTGTCTCGTGGGCTCGGAGATGTGTATAAGAGACAGGTCTCGGAGAGCGAGCCGCCGAGCACTGTGAAATCCTGGGCGAACACGTAGACCAGTCTGCCCTCTATTGTGCCGAATCCGGTCACCACGCCGTCTCCGAGATATTGCTTTTTCTCCATGCCGAAGTTGGTGCTCCGGTGAGTCACAAACATGTCAAGTTCCTCGAAACTGCCTTCGTCAAGAAGTTGGTCGATTCTTTCACGGGCTGTGTATTTGCCCCTTTCATGCTGTTTGGCTATCGCCTTCTCCCCACCTCCAAGACGGGCTGTCGCGCGTTTGTCGATGAGTTCCTGAATCTTTTGTTCCTGAGTTGTCATTATTTTTTCTGTTTTAATTCTTTCTGCTGCTTATTTCTTCGACGGATCCTCGCAGAGCTCTGTCAGCACCGCTTCCGTGCATTTGGGGTGAAGGAATGCGATCTGAAGGCCGTCGGCGCCTTTGCGCGGTGCCTTGTCGATGGTGCGGATCCCTTTCGATTCGCATTCTGCGAGGGCTTCGGCCACTCCGCTCTCTACTGCGAACGCCATGTGGTGCATTCCGCCTTTGCCTCCGTTCTTCTCGATGAATTTTGCTATGGTGCTGTCGGGGCTGATGGCTTCAAGAAGTTCGATCTTGGTGTCGCCGACCTTGAAGAAGGCTGTCGTCACTTTCTGGTCTTCCACTACTTCCTGCTTGTAGCATTTCAGTCCGAGTACTTCTTCGTAATACTTGATCGCTTCCGCGAGGTTAGGCACGGCTATGCCGATGTGTTCGATGTGGGATATTTCCATGTCCGTTTAGTTTATGTTGGTTATTATTCGTTCTTCATTTATTTGTGTCGAATTTAAGGCGTACATCTCGCTCGCAGGCTAAAGTATGCCTTGCTTCGCGACACAGTACAATTTCTGCAAAATTAACAATTATTTTTAAATCCTTAAAAGTTTTTCCTCTTTTTATTTCGAAAAATATTAATTTTTAACGTGCAGGACGTTTTTTTCACCCCTTTCCGTATCTGTCTCAGTTTTTTTTACTATATTTGCAAAAACTTTGCAGACTATCTGCTCAAACACTTATATTTTCATTTGAGATTCTCCTCGACCGAATGCTTTTATGGAAATGACTGTCGGGGCCTTGGCCTCTTTGATCAACGGCGCCGTTGATGGCGATCCGAATCTTTCACTCTCCGGTTTTGCAAAAATCGAGGAGGCTGCCCCGGGGCAGCTCTCTTTTATTGCAAACCCTAAATATGCGCATTTTATCGAGTCTACCCGGGCATCGGCTTTGCTGGTGTCGGAAGATTTCAATCATTCCAATCCTCAGTCTGTCACCCTCATAAAGGTCTCTGACCCCTATGCCACACTTGCCATGCTCATGAGGATGATTCAGGATTCTGTCCCGCGTAAGTCCGGTGTGGAGTCTCCTTCGTTTGTGGCCGAGGGTGTGGCCGTGCCTGACGACGCCTATATCGGGGCTTTCTCATACGTGGGCAGCAATGTGTCGCTCGGCAAGGGCGTTCAGATCTATCCTCAGGCATATGTGGGCGATGACGTTGTAGTTGGCGAGGGTACAATCATATATCCCGGTGCGAGAATTTACGCAGGGTGCCGCATAGGCAGCCGCTGCATCATTCACAGCGGCGCCGTGATAGGCGCCGATGGTTTCGGCTTCGCTCCGAATGCCGAAGGTGTCTTCGAGAAAATTCCGCAGATTGGAATCGTGGTTCTTGAAGATGATGTCGAGATCGGTGCGAACACCACTGTCGACAGAGCCACTTTCGGGTCGACACGCGTCGGCAAAGGTACGAAACTCGACAATCTCATAATGGTGGCCCACAACGTGGAGATAGGGCGCGACAATGTGTTTGCGGCCCAGACCGGCATCGCCGGAAGCACGCGTATCGGTAATTCCAACATGGTGGGCGGACAGGTCGGTTTCGCCGGCCATATAAAAGTTGGCGACCATAATGAGATCGGCGCGCAGTCCGGAATCCCCGGCAATGTCGGCGACGGCCAGCGCCTTATCGGTTATCCGGCTGTCGAACACCGCAAGTTTGCCCGCAACATAGTCTATATGAATCGTCTCGATGAATTGTTTGACGATCTGCGCGAAAGAAAAAACAAGCGCGATTGATTAAATATAGTCCATTTCTCAATGTTAATAACAACTTATCATATATGAATCAGCTCACTCTTAAATCTCCGATCAAGGTGGAGGGAAAAGGTTTGCATTCCGGCCAGCAACTGACCGCTGTGTTCAATCCCGCTCCCGCCAATTTCGGTATTAAATTCAAACGAATTGATATTGAAGGTCAGCCTGTGATCGATGCTCTCGCCGAGAATGTGGTGGATACCACTCGCGGCACAGTCATCGGCAAAGGCGATGTCCGCATCAGCACTATCGAGCATGCTATGTCTGCTCTCTATGCCTATGGCATCGACAACTGCCTCATAGAGGTCAACGGTCCCGAACTTCCTATTCTCGATGGCAGCGCTCTTGAGTACACTGCCAAAATCGATGAAGTGGGTCTTGAGGAACTCGATGCGGACAAGGACTACTATATTATAAAGGAGAAAACCCAGTATAAGGACGAAAACGGAGCCACCGTGACAATTTATCCCGACGAGGGATTCAGCGTGGAAGTAATGGTGGAGTACAATTCATCGATCCTCCCCAATCAGTTTGCCGTGCTCGACGACCTCGCGCTTTTCAGCCAGGAGGTAGGCAGCGCGCGCACGTTCGTATTCGTCCGCGAGATAGAGGGATTGCTGAATTACGGTCTCATAAAAGGCGGTGATCTCGAAAACAGTATCGTCATCTACGACCAGCCCGTATCGCAGGAAAAAATAAATGAGATCTGCGATGCCGTCAAGGTGCCGCATATGACTGTAGACCGTCTCGGCTATCTTAATCCTTCTCCCCTCAAATGGGACAACGAGCCCGCGCGCCATAAACTGATGGACGTCATCGGTGATATCGCCCTGATCGGTCGTCCTCTGAAAGGACGTGTGGTGGCGATCCGCCCGGGCCATACCGTCAACAACAAGTTTGCGCGTATGCTCCGCAAGGAGGTGAAGCATACAGAGATGCAGAGCCCTATATATAATCCCAACATCGCGCCTCTGATCGATGTGAACGGTATTAAGAAACTGCTTCCGCACCGCTATCCGTTCCTCCTTATCGACAAGGTGATTGAAATCGACCGGAAACACTGCGTCGCTGTCAAGAATGTGACAGTCAACGAACCCTTCTTCCAGGGACATTTCCCTGAGGAGCCGGTGATGCCGGGTGTGCTTCAGGTTGAGGCTATGGCTCAGGCTGCAGGTGTGCTTGTGCTCAATTTTCTCGACGATCCTGAAAAGTATTCCACTTATTTCCTGAAGATAGACAATGTCAAGTTCCGTCAGAAGGTAGTCCCGGGCAATACGCTCCTGCTCAATGTGTCGCTTGCCACTGAGATACGCCGTGGATGCGCCGAGGTGAAGGGATACGCTTTTGTAGGCGAGAAGATCGTATGTGAGGCTGAGTTCATGGCGCAAATCATAAAAAACAAATGACCATGGGCAATATGAACAGCATTCATCCGGGCGCCAGAATCGGCAATAACGTCAAGATCGGTAATTTCACCACTATTCATGACGATGTGGTGATCGGCGACAACTGCGAGATAGACTGCAACGTCAATATATATCCCGGTGCGAGAATAGGCGACGGCGTCAAGATATTTCCCGGTGCCACGGTCGCTGCGGTGCCGCAGGACCTGAAATTCCGCGGCGAGGAGACCTATGCTTTCGTAGGCGACGGCACAGTGTTGCGTGAATGTGTCACCGTACATCGCGGCACCGCTTCCAAAGGGAAGACCGTGGTGGGCAGCAACTGTCTGCTCATGGCATACGTCCATATCGCTCACGACTGCAACATCGGCAATCAGGTCATCATCTCCAATGCCGCGCAGATGGCCGGCGAAGTGGTAGTGGATGATTGCGCTGTGATCGGTGGCGGCAGCCTTATCCATCAGTTCTGCCATATCGGTCGAAATGTGATGCTTCAGGGCGGCGCTCTTGTCAATAAGGATATCCCTCCTTTTGTGAAGGCTGCCCGCGAACCGATATCATTCGTAGGTCTCAACTCCATCGGCCTGCAGCGCCGGGGATTCAAACCCGAGGATATCGCGCAGATTCAGGAGATATACCGAATCCTCTATCTGAGCGATCTCAATGTCACCAATGCGATAAAGACCATCAGGGAGGTGTGCGCTCCTTCTCCATTCCGCGATGAGATCATCTCTTTTGTGGAGAATTCCAACAGGGGTGTGATCCGCTCCGCCATATGATACATTTCTTCCGGTCCGCCGGACTCTGAATTATCTGAAGACTTCATCTCTTTGTAAGATGAAGTCTTTGATTTACCCTTGATATATTAAGACCCATTTCATAAGATGGAGACTACCGAAAATATCTTCTGTCGTCAGATTATAGATATTGCTGTCGGGCATGGTGTCTGCACCGCTTTCTGCAGTCCGGGATCCCGCAACACACCCCTGCTTGTGGCGCTGGATTCCGTCTCTTCTGTGTGCAAGAGGGTGGTGGTGGATGAGAGAAGCGCTGCCTTTCAGGCCCTCGGCTACGCCATGGTGAGCCGCAGGCCTGTCTTGCTGGTCTGTACCTCCGGAACGGCTGTGCTCAATTATGCGCCCGCAGTGGCGGAGGCTTATTACGCAGGCATACCGCTTATAGTGCTTTCGGCCGACCGCCCGAGCGAATGGATTGACCAGGACGATTCCCAGACCATTCGCCAGTATGGAGTCTTGAACCATGTGGTGAAGGGCAGTTTCGATGTCAGGGCTATTCCCGAGGGTGCAGGCCGTGAGTATTCATCTCATCAGCGCTGGAATGTAAACCGTGTCGTGAATGAGGCGATGGTGAAGGCTTTGCATGGTAAGCCCGGACCGGTACACATCAATGTGCAGCTCTCCGAACCTCTCGGTCTCATCTCCGATACCAGTTTGCCCGTGCAGAGGAAAGTCACATATATCGGAGGAAGCGGCTCCTTGTCGGGAAGATGTCTTGCCGGTCTTGCAATCAGGGCGGCCGGCGCGAGAATATTGGTGGTGGCCGGTTTCGCTCCTCCCGACAGTGCGCTGCACGATGCACTGCGCAGGTTCGCGTCTCTTCCAAATGTGGCGGTCATGGCCGAGACTATCGCTAATCTGCATGATCCCCGCCCGCTGTCTACCATGGTTGATTCCGTACTTTGCCGCATGAGTGCGGAAGAACGCAGGCGTATGTGTCCTGACATAGTGATTTCATTCGGAGGCGCTCTTGTGTCGAGGATGCTGAAGCAGTTTCTACGTGAGGTTGAGCCTGCCTCGCATTGGAATGTCGGACACTCCAATTATTTCTGTGATTGCTTCAAGGCTCTTACCGAGATAATTGATGCTGTCTCTTATACACATCTCCGAGCCCACGAGACACTGAGCGATCTCG
>USNC01000119.1 GCA_900555915.1 uncultured Porphyromonadaceae bacterium
AGATGTGTATAAGAGACAGGAAGGAATGTCAACGATCCGGAGGTTCAACTTGGCGAGCGGAAATTCCATGAGGCGAAATGCCATCTCTGCCATGTCTCGACCCTGCATACCCGAAGCACCGGCTCAACTCTTCTAAACGGCACCAGAATCCCCTGGCTCGGAGGTCAGACCATACATCCCTATAGCGACTTCCTCCTTCACGACATGGGAAGCGAGATAATGGGTGTCGGACTTAACGACAACTACGTCTCCGGACTGGCCATGGGCAACGAATGGCGCACCACTCCGCTCTGGGGCATAGGTCTTCAGGAGCGTGTCAATGGCCATACTTATTTCCTGCACGACGGAAGGGCCCGTAATTTCGTCGAGGCCATTATGTGGCATGGCGGCGAGGGGGAAGCCTCAAAAAATATTTTCAAAAACATGAAGAAGACCGACCGCGATGCCGTGATACGCTTCCTTGAATCTCTATGACAAATCAAATTCCATACGACAAGCACATGAAAAAGATATTTTTGATTTTGATCCTCTCTCTGTTCTCTCTTCCGGTCCTCGCGCAATATGACGGGGACACCGAAAACGGAGTCGTTTCCTTCGCAGGCAGAAAAGGATTTGTCTGGGAGAGCAAAGACAATAAATTTGAGTTCAAGCCATACCTGATGGTGCAGAGCGCCGTTGATTTCAACTGGTATGACAGCGAGGGCCTCGACCCTGCCTACAATCAGGACCACGTGCACAATTCGGGCTTTTCGATTCCATACGCGGTGCTGGGTTTCACCGGCCGCGCGTTCGGCTTCATCACCTACAATCTCTCCGTCAACGCCGCCGCTTCCGGAGGCGGTCTGCTCCAGCAGGCATGGGCGGATATGAAGGTCTGCGATGAGTTCGCGGTGCGTGTAGGTAAGTTCAAGACTCCTTTCACCCATGCCTCTCTTACCACTCTCGGCGAGACGCTGTTTCCTACTCTGCCGGTGTCGCTGACGGCTCCGGTGATAATGCCCCATTCGCTCAACGCGGTGACGCCGGCAATGATGACCGGGTTCGATCTGGGCGTGGAGTTTCACGGTATGGTCAGCGACAGATGGGGCTATCAGGTCGGCGTGTTCAACGGCACCGGTTCTTCTGTAAACACCGCCTCCAAGACTTTCAGCGACGACTGGCATATTCCCTCGCTGCTGTATGCGGGCCGGCTCACTTACCAACCTTTGGGTGTGATGCCCGGCACTCAGGGCAACCCCAACCAGTTGAATCTCGACCGTCTGCTCGTCGGCGTGTCTGCCTCGATGAATGTGGAGAGTGAAAATGAGAGCACCAACGACTTCCGCGCCGGTCTCGAACTGGCATGGATCCACAATCGCCTCTATCTCGCAGGGGAAGCGTACTACATGCATGTAGGGTTTACAAAGCGCCAGAAGATCAGCGAATCGTTCGACTACTTGGGCGGGTATCTTCAGGCAGGCTATTTTGTCACCGACCGCCTCCAGCCCGCGCTCCGCTACGATTTCTTCGACCGCAACGGTCTTGACAAGGGAGGACTGCTCAATATGCCCGCAGTAGGACTCAACTACTATTTCAAGGGTGTGAATCTCAAACTCCAGGGCATGTACCGCTACATGGGGCGTACAGGGCATAAGACGCAGCTCGACCGAGACAACGACGACCTTGGCCTCGCCACTCATAATGCAACTGTTCAAATACAATATACTTTCTGATGCGGAAATCACGTTCTTTATATATAGGCTCGGTTCCGGCGGCCATGCTGGCCGCCGCGGTATTCGTTGCCTGCGACGAGGGTAATATATATCCCGACGGCAAGGTGATTGCCGGTAGCGGCATGTCGGTCACTGTAAAAGGCTCATTCTCCGGATGTGGCGGTTATGAGGATTCTGATTTCGGCATAGTGGTGGCGGCTTTCCGCGACGGTGATGACTACGCCGTGGTGTCACGCCCGGTTGCCGACGGTTCGGACGAGATTGTGCTTAAGAATGTCGACCCTGCCGTCTCCACTGTCGAGATATGTGTGATAAACCGCCTCCGCGAGCGGGTGTTCTCCATAGCGTCGATGGCTGTCGGTGCTGCCGCGGGCGCGGATCTCACTTTTGAGGCCGGTGAACTCGATGTGGCGCCGTTTGCGGTCATCAACCGGGGTGTGTTCTCCGCTACATGCACGCAGTGCCATGGCGCCACCGGCGCCGCAGCCGCTTCTCTCGACCTTACGCCGGAGAGTGCTTACGCAGATCTCGTGGCAGTCCCTTCCTCCGTGGTGGAGGGGTGTATGAGGGTTGAGCCGGGCGATGCCGCCGCCTCCACGCTTTGGCAGGCCGTGGCCTCGGATGTCTCGGAGTCATGGAGATTCGACCATTCGAATCTGCTGACTTCAGTGAAAAACGATTTTATTCGTGAATGGATAAATTCAGGAGCAGATGACAAGTAAGAAAGAACTCGTCTCTTCCAATGGCGGAAGAGAGATACATGCGATATTGACGGTCGACGACCCGACTATGACTCTCGAGGCCCAGCTCCTGCAGATAGGGGATGAGTTCGCGGTGCTGTGCCGCGATGCCGGCGCTCGAATGAAACCTGTGTTCTGCCGGTGGATGCTCAGCGATGCAGCCAACCAGTGCGGCTCGCTCCCCGACCTTGCTCTGTGCGCTGTGTCGGTGGTGGAGCAGGCTCCGCTGTCGCTCACCAAAGCGGCTCTCTGGGTATGGCTCATGGAGGATGTGGAGGTGGAGAAAGCGGAAGATGGTGTCTTTATGGTCAGGCATGGCGCATATGCCCACGTTTTTGAAGCCGGACGGTGCCGTCCCGGTCAGGATTCGGAGACCGCCGCTTACGATGTGCTGATGTCTACGGAGAGACTCCTGCGCGGCAATGGGGTCAGTCTTCTTGGCAACTGCGTGCGTACATGGTTTTTTGTGCAGAACGTCGATGTGAACTACTCAGGGGTGGTCGAGGGCCGCAACAGGGCTTTCCGTGAGCTCGGGCTGACTCCTGCCACACGGTTCATCGCCTCCACCGGCATTGGCGGGCGGCATTCCGACCGCGCGGTCACTGCCCAGATGGACTCATATTCCGTGTTCCCGCTCGCCGACGGGCAGATGCGCCAGATAAATGCCCCCGATTATCTCAACCCAACCTACGAATATGGCGTGGCTTTCGAGCGTGCCGCCGCCGTCGACTATGCCGACCGCCGCCATCTTTTCATATCCGGCACGGCGAGCATCGACCGCCATGGCGAGATTTTATGGGCGGGCGATATACGCAGGCAGACTCAGCGCATGTGGACCAATGTGGAGGCGCTGCTGCAGGCCGGAGGGTGTGGCTGGGAAGATGTGGGCCAGATACTGGTGTATCTGCGCGACCCGGCCGATTATCCGGTGGTGCGGGCCTTGTTTGCCGCGCGTTTCCCCGATATCCCGCATGTCGTGGTGCTTGCTCCGGTGTGCCGTCCGGGTTGGCTTATCGAGATGGAGTGCATCGCCATGAAGCCGATAGTCTCTTCGTTTCCTCCTTTCTGATGTCACTTTATGCCGTAACACAAACTTTCTCGCAGGTGAAAAACAAGGTTTGTTTATCTGTATATATTTTCGTAGTCGCGGTTCTTGCCGCCACTACCTTCCTGTCGCCTGTCGTCTACGGCTCATGGTGGTTCGTGGCCTTATGGTTCGCTTTCGCTTTGGTGCTTGTGTTTTCCATAGGCGTCACCCGTATGTGGCGCCATGCGGGCAGGTTTATTCTGCACCTGTCGTTGATCGCCATGCTCGGCGGAGGACTCGCCACCTGGCTCACGCGTGAGTCCGGCCTTGTGAGGATCGGCAAGGGAGACACGGCGGTAAGTTTCATTGATTCCGGCGGAGAGACTCATGCGCTGCCTGTGCCGGTAAAGCTTGTGGAGTTCGAGATTGTAAGTTATCCGGGAGGCGTTGTTGCGAGAGATTATGTATCGCATCTCGAGGTGGAAGGTAAGCCGGCTATTGTGTCGATGAATAATGTGCTGGATCTGAAAGGCTACCGCCTGCTTCAGAATTCCTACGACAGTGGGGGCGCGACGGTGCTCTCGGTAAGTCATGATCCCTACGGGCGCGATCTGTCCTATTGCGGGTATCTGATGTTTGCCGTCGGTGGCATGTGGATCATGCTCGCCCGTGGCGGGCGTTTCCGCCGGCTATTGCGTTCATTTTCCGCTGCCGTGCTTCTGTCTCTGATGCCCGCGCATTCCGATGCGGCTGCCATCGACGGCGTGCCGCTGTCGATGGCCGACAGCCTGCGCTCTCAGCAGGTGCTCTACAATGGGCGGGTAGTGACTTTCAATACTCTGGCGCGCGATGTGGTGACAAAACTGTATGGCGCGCCCGATTATCGCGGGCTGACTCCGGAGCAGACGTTGCTCTCGTTTCGCCTGTTTCCCGAGAGTTGGAAGTCCGAACCGATAATCAGGATCAAGGAGAAGCCGATAGCGGAAGCCCTCGGTGTGGAGGTTGGCTGTGCAAGCCTTTCCGACCTTTTTGACAGTGAAGGCAACTACCGCGTGAGCGGTCTGTATCTTTCGGTGGGGGAGGGGCATCGCCGGGCAGTGGAGGATCTCGACGAGAAAGCGGGTATCATTCTTACCTTGCTTTCAGGCCGGCTTATAGTGTCGCGCCCCGATGATGTGGCGCCGTTGACCGACGCGCATGTCAGGACCGAACTTATCTACAATTCCATTCCCTTCACACGTATGGCTTTCATGCTGCTTTTCTCAGGTTTTATCTCGGGAATGGCTGTCTATATGATTATGCAGTCGCGTGCTAAAGATAGATCCCGTTGGATTTTCATTCCATACATTTTCCTGTCGGCTGCCACTCTAATATCGCTCTGTTCTTTCGTCATGCAGTGGTATCTCGCGGGCCGGCTTCCGCTTGCCAACACTTTCGAGACTCTTGAGTTTGTGGTGCTGGTCTTTGAAATTATGCTGCTTGCTGTAGGTAGGCGCAACGGGTTGCTGTTGTCGCTCGGTATGCTGATGGCGGGCGCGTTGGCGCTCGTGGCCCATCTGGTTGCCTCAAATCCGGTAGTCACCCCTCTGATGCCGGTGCTCCATTCAGGCTGGCTCTCGCTTCATGTCTCGCTCGTCATGACATCTTATGCCATTCTCGGTTTTACGGCTGTCGTGGCGGCGGTGGCTTTGATTGTGCCCTCGTTGGCCGCACGCATGAAGACTCTTTCCCTCATTCTGCTCTATCCCGGTGTGTATCTTCTCGGTCTGGGCATTTTCTCGGGCGCTGTCTGGGCGGAGGTGTCGTGGGGGCAATACTGGGCATGGGATCCTAAAGAGACCTGGGCGCTGGTGGCATTGCTTGTGTATGCACTCCCTCTTCACCCTGTCTCTTATACACATCTCCGAGCCCACGAGACACTGAGCGATCTCG